>JANNSA010000752.1:0-1917 GCA_031402115.1 Hyphomicrobiaceae bacterium
GCCGCTGCAGCTTTGGTGCCGTCCGCCATAGAATAAATCCTCGCCGCTGATCTCCGACCGTTTTTAGACGAAAAGATCGCGGGAGCAACAGGAACGGCCCGCCGCTGGCAGGTGAACACCTGCGGCGTGCTGTCAATAGCCGGAAAGAAGCGGGGTGTTAGCGGTCGAGGGGCGCCGAATTGTCGTTCTTGACGACCCGAGTATTGGCATCTGTGAGCCAGGCGATGACGCGTGTGGCGACAACCATCAGAAGAAATCCGAGAGTCAGGCCGAGCACCGCCGACATGATCACGTTGGCGTCCTGATAGGCGGTGAAGCTGATGCCACTGCGCGACAGGGCGAACACCATGGCGAGCGCGCCGAGAACCATGGCCGGCAGAAAGACGAATGTCAGCATGCCCGACGAAGTGCCGGCATTGATCATGACGGCGGCCATCACCGTCAGCGCCGCAACGACGCCAATCGTAAACGTATCGACCTGAAAAATATCTGCGAGTAGCTCGTACATGGCACCTTGCCCGTCAGCCACAGTCTGGAAATAGGGCGACGCCGCCCTCAGTCGTATGGGCCAGATTAACCGGGGGTAGTTAATCTTTCGTTCACGCGTCCGTATAGCGCGGAGCGAACACCCTTTATTGCGGCGCGAAAAAATGCTTCAAAACTAGGACAAGTGCCCTCGGGGAGGCCTGGAACTCGCCACAAGAGCCAGGCATCGGGCGCGTTGACCATTGGGAGAAGCGGGAATCATGTCGAGCCAGAGCGCCGTCACGAAAAGCGACGCCGGCGTACCGGGGACCCCGGCGATCGTCGCGGCCAAAAAAGACCTTTACGAAATTGGCGAGATTCCGCCACTCGGCCATGTGCCGAAGAACATGTACGCCTGGGCCATCCGCAAAGATCGCCAGGGCGAGCCTGACAAGGCGATGCAAGTCGAAGTCGTGCCGACCTGGGAACTGGACAGCCACGATGTGCTGGTGCTCGTGATGGCAGCCGGCGTCAACTACAACGGCGTGTGGGCGTCGCTCGGTACGCCGATCTCGATGTTCGACGTTCACAAGCAGCCGTATCATATCGCTGGCTCGGATGCCTCGGGCATAGTCTGGGCGGTCGGCTCGAAGGTCAAGCGCTGGAAAGTCGGCGACGAGGTCGTGGTCCATTGCAACCAGGACGACGGCGACGACGAAGAGTGCAACGGCGGCGATCCGATGTTTTCGCCCTCGCAGCGCATCTGGGGCTACGAGACACCGGACGGCTCCTTTGCCCAGTTCTGCCGCGTCCAGGACCGCCAGCTTCTAGAGCGCCCCAAGCATCTCTCTTGGGAAGAGAGCGCCTGCTACACGCTCACGCTGGCCACCGCCTACCGCATGCTGTTCGGCCATCGTCCGCATGTCCTGCGGCCCGGCCATAACGTTCTCGTCTGGGGTGCTTCAGGCGGCTTGGGGTCATTTGCGGTCCAGCTGTGCGCGACATCGGGCGCCAATGCGATCGGCGTCGTGTCCGAAGACGACAAGCGCGATTTCGTGATGCAGTTGGGCGCCAAGGGCGTCATCAACCGCAAGAAGTTCAACTGTTGGGGTCAACTGCCCAAGGTCAACTCGCCGGAATACAACACCTGGCTGAAAGAGATGCGCGGCTTCGGCAAGGCGATCTGGGACATCACAGGCAAAGGCGTCAACGTCGACTGCGTGTTCGAGCATCCCGGCGAATCGACAATTCCGGTTTCGGTCCAGGTTGTGAAGCGCGGCGGCATGGTGGTCATCTGCGCCGGGACGACGGGCTACAATCTGACGATGGATGCGCGCTATCTCTGGATGCACCAGAAGCGCGTGCAGGGATCGCACTTCGCCAACCTGCAGCAGGCCGCGCAGGCCAACAAACTGGTGGTCGAGCGCCGTATTGATCCATGCATGTCGGAAG
>JANNSA010000753.1:0-2650 GCA_031402115.1 Hyphomicrobiaceae bacterium
CTTTGATAAAATTTCAAGATCGCCCGCAGTGGTGCCGATACTCATTGCGACAGCCATATAAAAAAACGGGCCGCGCTTGAGTGCGCGGCCCGCTGAATGACAACAACTGTTGCCTACTGCATCACCCCAATGGCTTGTAGCGGAAGGAAACAACTCCCTTGACCGCCGCCTTGATGGTCACGGTTTTCTTGTCGCCCTTCGCAATCGGACCGGTTGATTCGGACCCTGATCCAAGCACCGCACCGGCCTTGTCCAGGAAGTCGACACTGACCGTGTAGTTGCCCGTGCCGGTCCCTGCATGTTCGACGACCAGCGTGACATCGGCCGACTCGAGTCCGCGCGTAAAGCCCGTGACTTCCACTCGCGCTTTGAGGGCTTCCGCCAGGTTGTTGTACTTCGTCAGCGTGTCCGTCCACGCTTTCTTTTCCGCCGGTGTTTTCGCCTGCTTTTCCATGCCGGCAGCCGCGTGTGCAAACAACATCATGCCATCGAAGTTGTTCGGATCGAGTTCCATCAACCGGCGAAGCGGCGGATACATGTCGATGAACTTGTCCTGGCCGTGCAAGGTGGACGCCAGGTTCCGGAGACCGTCGCGTGACTGCGGATTCACCGCCACCATGCCCGCAAACAACTTGCCGGCATTCACCATGTCGTTGGCCTGCGCGGCAATGACGCCGCCGGTGGCCAGCAACGACTCGCTGTACTTGGTGGGATCGGCGACCATTTCCATGTACATGGCCTTGAGCCCTTCCGTATCACCCGCGACCTGCAACGACTGCGCCAGATTGTTCATGACGTTGGCAGCGTCCGGTCCGTTCGGGTTCACCTTCAGAAATTCGCGGAAGTAGCCAGCCGAGGACTTCGCCAGCGCCTTCGCAGCATCGCCACTCCCCTTGGCCGCGTCCTGCAACTCATAGAGGCCCAGGTAGAACAGCGCGTTCTGGCGGATGTCTTTGTATCCGGTATCCGCACCCGCTTGATCGATGACCAGCTTCCACTCGGCCATCGCTTCGGGATTCTTGTTCCCCTTCTGTGCAACCGTCGCCAGAATGTGGTGCGCAAACGGATTCTTCGGCGACAACAGAATGGACTTGTTCGCGAAGTAGATGGCGCTGTCGGCTGGTGCCTTCTCGATGAATCCGAACGCGGCGTTCGTTACCGCCAACCAGGCTTCGCTGTTGCGAGCGCTTGCAATGTCGCTGGCGCAGGCGGGCATCGCGGCCTCCCACCTTTTGTACGCCTGGTCCAGTTCCGTGATCGCGTCGAATGGCTCGGTTGGACGAGTGGTCAGGCCCATCGCTCCACGCGTCGTTGGCGCCACGCCACCGGGTTGCGTCGTGGCCGCGGTCAGTGCGAGGGACAACATGTAGTTGTAGCCTGCCGGATTGCTCGTGTACTTCTCCGGCTTGTCCATCAGCTCCTTCAACATGTTCTTGATGAGCGGGTCACGCGCCGGACCTGCCGGCGCTGCCGAAAGCCTGGTGTAGGTCAGATAGACCAGTGACAACTCCTTCGGCTTGCTTTGATCGACATTACACGCCGATGGGGCAGGGGCGGTCTGCGCCGCCAGAGGGGCCACGGCAGAAGACATGACAACCAACCCACCGATCAGAGCAGCCGTAATGGCCAGCACCGCTTGACGCATGAGCAAGATTCTCCGGCCCCGTGGGGGGCGTTTGGGGCGGGGATTACAGGAAACCGGCAGCGCCCCAAAGATGCACTGACTTGCATCGCAAGGCGACTCTGGCTTGAACGATTGGTTTCCGATTGATTGAAAACTATATGACCGAACGAATTCGCACCCGGTTCCTCGTGGTCGGCAGCGGAGTGGCCGGCCTTCACGCTGCCTGGCGCGCTTCCGCGCACGGCGAGGTGATCCTGCTTACGAAGCGCTCCCTCTTCGACTCCGCCACCGCCTACGCGCAGGGCGGCATCGCCGCAGCGCTTGGCGCAGGTGATTCTCCCGAGTTACACCGATTGGATACGCTGGCTGCTGGGGCAGCGTTGTGTGACGCCGAGGCGGTGCAGGTGCTCGTCGAGGAGGGGCCTGCGCGCGTCCGGGAACTGCAAGCCGCCGGAGCCCGGTTCGACCTCGATCCGGACGGCGACTTCAAACTGGGCAAGGAAGCGGCCCACAGCCGCCATCGCATCGTCCACGCTCAAGGTGATCAGACCGGCGCTGAAGTCGCCCGCGCCCTTGTGGCCAAGGTCCGGGAGCACCCCGCCATCCGCGTCATGGAAACGGCCCGGGTTCTGGATCTCCTGGTGCTGGATGACGGCTCCGGCCGGCAATGTGCCGGGGTGCGAGCGAGCATCTCGGGAAACGCTGTGGAGATAACAGCAGATGCCACCGTTCTCGCCACCGGTGGCTGCGGGCAGATCTTCAGATACACCACCAATCCCCAGGTCGCCACGGGAGATGGCTTCGCGATTGCTCACCGGGCAGGGGTGCGCCTCGCCGATATGGAGTTCGTCCAGTTTCACCCCACGGCGCTCGACACTGCCGAAAACCCGCTCGCGCTCATTTCCGAGGCCGTCCGCGGCGAAGGCGCCACCCTCCTGAACGCCGCGGGCGTTCGGTTCATGCCCCGGCGGCACAAGCTGGCCGAACTGGCGCCTCGTGACATCGTTGCACGCGAGATCTTTCGTG
>JANNSA010000754.1:0-2564 GCA_031402115.1 Hyphomicrobiaceae bacterium
GGTGCGAAAGGCCTTCTTCAGGCCGTATCGCACCAGCGGCTAGCGCCGACGGACAGTTGTGCTGGGGTCAACGGCCTGCAGCATGCCTTTCGCCAGCGGCTGGCGCTTGTGGCCCGTTGTGGTGGGGTGAGACAGCCTGCAGCAGGCCTTTCGCCAGCAGCTGCGGCTTGTGGACCCGAAGCGGTGCGGTATTGCCTGAAGCAGGCCTTTCGCGCTAGCGGCTGACGCTCACGCCCTGTTTCGGTGTGATACGGCCTGAAGAAGCCCTTTCGCACACTACAGATTGGCCGGGCTGTCGGCAAAAGCGACATCGCCATCACGGTGCGAGGGTCCCGCCAAACCAACGTGGGCCCGCATCCTGGTCGGCCGGCAGCGGGGAGCCGGTGGGAGAACCAGGATGCGGGCCACGTTTCGGTCGACGACAGAACCGTGGGGGGCCTGTCGCCGACACTTATCCACACGAGGCTGGCTGCTTGACCCCGTACGGATAATCGCATTCTGTGATGTGGGGCTACTGACCGCCCCATCTCTGCAACGTCTGCGCCTCTCGCGTCGCATCCAGCACATCGCCGTCGCGCAGCGCGTCGACTGCCGCCTCGTAGGCAGCGCTGCCGCCGCCCGATGCTGGCTTGATTGTTGTTGAGGCAAACTTGGTGTTTGCCACCTGCGTGTGTAACTCCACACGCCATGCCCCCGCATCCTGCCGGCATGCGACCCCAGCATAGCTCTCGCGGCCAGCGACGCCGTATTCGCGGCAGATCTCGCCGGATCGGCTGTTAAACGTCGCCACCATTACGACAGGGTCAGTCTGACCACCGCTTGGCTGCCGCTCCAACGCCGCCGCTAGAACTTTACCCGCCAGCAGCGCGCCGCCCTCGCTGACGAGCATGGTGCCGCCACCGCGAGCGCTCCTATCAGCGAGCGCCACATCATCACCGCGCAGCATCCAGCCAACGGCACCGGCCGCGAGCGCGGCGAAGGCCACGCTGGCGAGCGCCGGGCCCAGGCGAATGTTGGCGCCCGGCTCACCGCCGAGCAAGAGCCGGCGCAGCGTGTCGAGTACTCCATACGACACCTCGGCACGCTGCACCGTACGATCAGCCTGCGGTTGCCCGGCAGACTGCATGCGTTCGTTAATCCGGGCCACCAATTCGCCCGGCAAGGGCAAGTCCAGCAGGCCGGAGAAGGCTGCTGCGATGGGCGCTCGCGTCGATTGATAGACGCGCAAGCGCTGCTGCAATTCCGGATCGGCAGCGATCTGCCGTTCAATCTCGGTCGCCTCGGCCTTTGGCAGTTCGCCATCGGCAAACGCCATCAGGGTCTCGTCCAGGATTCTAAGCAAAACGGGCTCCCGTGACTGGAACCGCCGCCGAAGCATCAGGGTCAAGCGCTGCAAACAGTGTTTGGCGGGCGCGCGACAACCGGCTCATGACTGTGCCGATCGGTAATTCCAGAACTTCGGCAGCTTCCTTGTAGGACAGCCCTTCGACGCACACCAACGCGATCAGCACCCGCTGATTGGCTGGCAACTCCTTGATCTCACGCGAAACTTCAGCGAGCGTGAGGCTATTCTCCGTGACCACACGGCCATCGCTGCCAACGATGTCCTCGGCATCATCCAGGTTCATAACCGGCCCGCGCAGCGTCATAGCGCTGAGCCGGTTGAACCACAGGTTTTGCGCGATCTTGAACATCCAACTATCGAGCCTGGTGCCACGTTGAAACTGATCCATCCGCGTCAGGGCACGTTCGACCGTGTCCTGCAGCAGATCGTCCGCGCGATCACGGTCACCGGTAAGCGCGTACGCAAACCTGCGTAAGCGCGGGAGCAAGCTCAGCAGCTGATCCCGGACATCGTCCTGCACGGTGTGCAACCTCGGCGGTTCTAGGATGACAACAGCCAGATGCGGAATCTATTCCAGCCTCCGGAAAAAAGGTTTGTGACCCTCGATCCATGGCCACTTCGTGGCAATAGTAGAGCCAATACGCGGCCTTTCTGCGTATTTTCCGAAGTTTCAGCCCGCTTGGTAAGTGCGCGAGCCTGAGCCAGTGCCTGCGAACTCGCCAAAAGAAAAACCCGCCCGGCTACCGGCTTTGGGGACCGGAGCGGGGCGGGAGTTTGACGGAGAGAAGAGACGACGGAGAGAGAAGAGCACTGGTGAGAGGGAGAATGTGACACGTGCGGCGAAGAGTTTGGCAAGTGAGAGAGAGTGGTGATCGGGGCGACTGAACCGGGGAGCGGCCAGTTCACTCACACCCGATCACCGGGCGTTGCGGTTATTGCAGAGCGGCAATCAAAGCACTTGCCTGAGCCAGCGCTGGTCCTGCCTGGGAGGCGGTCAGGATCAACCCAGCTGTCAGGAAACAGGTGACCGACGCCAGCCGAGCAAGCCGCCAGCCACGATGTCCGGCAATTTGCGGGGCGTTCAGGTCCATCACTTCCTCACATGCTCAACAAGTATTCAGTAAGTAAGGTGTACCACGCGTTCATGGTTTCGTCACGGGTCAGCGCTGGTTAACCTGATGTTACTCTTACCGGATGTGCCAGAATGAGAAGCGCGTAG
>JANNSA010000755.1:0-16390 GCA_031402115.1 Hyphomicrobiaceae bacterium
TGACATGCAGACCTTCGACCTTGGCGAACGCAGTTTGCGCGAGTTGAACAAGACCCTGCACACGCTGCCGGCTGATACCAATCAGACCGCGTGGGAAATCCTCAATCCGCGTGGTCATCACGCAATCGCCGTCGGGCTCGATGCGCCGATCCAGGTCACGGTGAACGGTTCTACCGGCTATTACTGTGCCGGCATGAACAAGCTGGCGACCGTCACGGTCAAGGGCTCGGCGGGGCCGGGCGTCGCCGAAAACATGATGTCTGGCAGCGTCATCATTGAGGGTGACGCCAGCCAATATGCGGGCGCCACTGGCAATGGCGGGCTGCTGGTCATCAAGGGCAATGCGTCCAGCCGCTGCGGGATCTCGATGAAGGGCATCGACATCGTCGTCTACGGCAACATCGGCCACATGTCGGCGTTCATGGCGCAGTCGGGCAATCTGGTCGTGTTGGGCGACGCTGGCGACGCACTCGGCGATTCGCTCTACGAGGCGCGACTGTTCGTGCGCGGATCAGTCAAGAGCCTGGGCGCCGACTGCATCGAGAAAGTGATGCGGCCGGAACACATCGCCATCCTGACGGAACTGCTGGCACGTTCCGGCGCCCCGGCCAGGCCGGAGGAGTTCAAGCGTTACGGTTCCGCCCGCAAACTCTACAATTTCAACATCGACAATGCGTCGGCCTACTGAAGTGCACCAGCATGACCAATGACAAAGGGCCGCCAATCCCGCAGACGCTGCCGCGCCAGTCCTGGACGTTCTCCAACGACATCAACTCGGAAATTCGCCGGGCCGCAGCAACCGGCATCTACGACATTCGGGGCGGCGGCGCCAAGCGCCGGCTGCCGCATTTCGACGACCTGCTGTTCCTCGGCGCTTCGATCTCGCGATACCCGCTCGAAGGCTATCGCGAGAAATGCGAAACCAACGTGGTGCTGGGGACCCGTTTTGCGTCCAAGCCAATCCATCTCGATATTCCGATCACCATTGCCGGTATGAGTTTTGGCGCATTGTCTGGCCCAGCCAAGGAAGCTCTCGGTCGCGGCGCGACCAAGGCGGGCACGTCGACCACGACCGGCGATGGCGGCATGACCGAGGAAGAGCGCGGCCATTCGCACAAGCTGGTCTACCAATATCTGCCTTCGCGCTATGGCATGAACCCGGACGATCTGCGCCGGGCAGACGCCATTGAGATCGTCGTTGGTCAAGGCGCCAAGCCTGGCGGCGGCGGCATGCTGCTCGGCCAGAAGATCAGTGACCGCGTCGCCAAGATGCGCAATCTGCCAATGGGTATCGATCAGCGCTCGGCCTGCCGTCACCCGGATTGGACCGGTCCAGACGATCTTGAAATCAAGATCATGGAACTGCGCGAAATCACCGACTGGGAAAAGCCGATCTACGTAAAGATCGGCGGCGCCCGTCCCTATTACGACACCACTTTGGCGATCAAGGCCGGCGCCGACGTGGTCGTGCTGGATGGCATGCAAGGCGGCACGGCGGCGACACAGGATGTCTTCATTGAGCATGTTGGGCAGCCGACCTTGGCATGCCTGCCGCAGGCTGTGAAAGCGCTTCAGGATCTGGGCATGCACCGCAAAGTGCAACTGATCATCTCCGGCGGCATTCGTAGCGGCGCCGATGTCGCCAAGGCGTTAGCGCTTGGCGCCGACGCGGTGTCCATCGGCACCGCCGCCCTGATTGCGCTTGGCGACAATGACCCGCGTTGGGAAGCCGACTACAACGCCCTGGGCACCACCACTGGCGCCTACGACGATTGGCACGAAGGCAAGGATCCTGCCGGCATCACCACACAGGACCCGGACCTGATGCAGCGCTTAGATCCGGTCAGTGCGGGACGCCGCCTGTCAAACTATCTCAAAGTCATGACCCTTGAGGCGCAGACCATCGCCCGGGCCTGCGGCAAAAGTCATGTCCACAATCTCGAACCTGAAGACTTGGTGGCTTTGACAGTTGAGGCTGCGGCGATGGCTGGTGTGCCGCTGGCAGGTACCAACTGGATACCGGGAAAAACCGGATTCTGACTGGATCAATTGATGGCTTGCAGTAATTCTCATCTTCGGGTGCGCCGTCAAATTCGTAGGGGCGAGACTTGTCTCGCCCGTCGCGCCACACGCACACGCAGCGCCCGTTGCACCTTGGGCGAGACGAGTTTCGCCCCTACGATTTGGGGATTCTGAGCCACATTGAGAACTGCTGGATGACTTGGCTAAAGCTTGACGAAGCCAAATCTTGACGAAACAAGACTGACAACAAGGACGCGGACATGGCATTGGATCTGGCGGCCTACGCCAAGGAAAACGGGGTTAGGTACTTCCTCATTTCCTACACGGACTTGTTCGGCGGCCAGCGCGCCAAACTGGTTCCGGCCCAGGCCATCACGGATATGGCTGCCGATGGCGCGGGTTTCGCGGGTTTTGCGACTTGGCTCGACTTAACCCCGGCGCATCCCGATATGTTTGCGATCCCCGATGCAGCGTCCGTGATCCAATTGCCCTGGAAACCGGAAGTTGCCTGGCTGGCCTCGAATTGCGTCATGGAGGGCAAGGGCGTGCCTCATGCCCCGCGCAATGTGCTCAGCGCCGTCATCGCTGACGCTGCCGCCGAGGGCCTGTATGTCAAGACCGGCGTCGAACCCGAATTCTTCCTGCTCTCGCCCGACGCCAGTGGCGTCTCGGACCCGCTCGATACCGCAACCAAGTCCTGTTACGACCAGCAATCGCTGATGCGCCGCTATGATTGCATCGCCGAGATCTGCGATGCCATGCTCACGCTTGGCTGGGAGCCCTACCAGAACGACCACGAGGACGCGAACGGCCAGTTCGAAATGAACTGGAAGTTTGACCATGCCTTGGCCACGGCAGACAAACACTCGTTCTTCAAATACATGACCCGCTCGATTGCCGAACGGCACAAATTGCGGGCTACGTTTATGCCAAAACCGTTCCCGGGCCAAACTGGCAATGGCTGCCATGTTCACATCTCGGTCTGGGACCAGGCTGGCGCCGTCAACGTTTTTGCTGATCAATCCCGTGAACTTGGCTTGTCATCCCAGGGACGCGCCTTCCTCGGCGGCATCATGAAACATGCCAGTGCGCTGGCAGCTATCTGCAACCCCACCGTCAACAGTTACAAGCGGATCAACGCGCCGCGCACGGTTTCGGGAGCGACCTGGGCGCCTAATTCGGTGACCTGGACCGGCAACAACCGGACGCATATGGTCCGTGTCCCAGCGCCGGGACGGTTCGAACTCAGACTGCCGGACGGGGCTGCCAATCCTTATCTTCTGCAGGCTGTGATCATTGCTGCCGGCCTAGATGGCGTACGCACCAATGCCGATCCGGGCAAGCGTTACGATATCGATATGTATAAAGACGGCCATACCGTCACTGATGCACCGAAACTGCCGCTCAATCTTCTCGATGCCCTGCGTGAGTTTGATATGGACAGCGCCTTGAAAGCGGCATTGGGCGAAGAGTTCTCAGCCTCGTTCGTGAAACTGAAGATGCAGGAATGGAATTCCTACGCGTCGCACCTCACCCAGTGGGAGCGAGACAACACACTCGATATCTAGAGCGGGCGTCTCCCGGTAACGCTTTGCAACCTCGTTGACGCTGTCGCAGCGTGGCGTACGCGAAACCAAGCAGCGACACCCTTGTGCATCAGCCCGACCGGAATTTGCTGAAGTTTTCTGCCGTTCTGGCCGAACCCGGTAAACTGACAATCTTAAAGGGAGACGACGCGGCGATAGCTGCGTTGGACGTAGGCCAGCGGCAGCGCATCGGCAAACCCGGCGGCAGTTACCTTGCCGATCAAGATCCGGTGCGAGCCGGCGTCATGCCAGGACTCAAGGAAGCAGTCGAAGGTGGCGAGCGAACCGGTCAGTACGGGCGCCCCGGTCACGGCTGTACCCCAGTCGCCGACGCCAAAATCATAGGGCCGGCCATTCGCACTGCGCCCGGCAAAAGTATCGGCGACAAGGCGATGCGCGTCGGCCAGAACATTGATGCAGAACACGCCGTTCGCCAGCACAGCCTCAACTATCGGACTCTTGCGGTTGACGCAGACCAGCACCAGCGGCGGCTCGGCCGATACCGACGTGAACGACGACGCAGTGATGCCGAACGTGCCAGCTGGACCACCCGTAGCCACAATCGTAACGCCGGTCACCGTACGGCCCATGGCCGCGACAAAGCGGGCGGAGGATTCGATCGGTCGCCTGACTTCTTGCCGTGCGGCATTCATCGCGCTTGGCCTTTCGCAAGTTCCTCCATCAGGATCGGAACCGCCAGATTGCAGGAGTGATTGCCCATAACTGTGGTCAGCTGCACGGTTTCCAGGATCTCTTCCTTCGTCGCGCCGGCCTTCAGTGCATTCTGAATATGGCGGCGAACGCCGGGACCATAGAGGTGAGTGGTCGCAGCGTTGATGGCGATCAGGATCAGTTCCTTGTATTTGGGCGGTAATGGCCCAGCGCGATGTGGCACGGCGCGGAAACCAAGATAGGCCTCCAGAAAATCGGGGTCGGTGTCCCGCAACAGGTCCCAAACCGGGTTCCAATCCCCTTTGTCCAGATGCTCCTGGGTGTTCGGATAGTGCTTGCTGGTCTCGGTCATGGGCTGCTCAGCCTCCCCGGTGCTTGAAGCTGTCGCGGCGGAAACTGTAGAGAGCCGCCGGGTCGACAGCGAGATCGATGACGGCGGGCTTGCCGCAGGCTAACGCCGCGCTTATCGCTCCGCCCACGTCGGAGAGCTGATCGACGCGGAAACCCGCCGCTCCGTATAGTTCCGCGACCTTGTCGAATGGCGGGCTGTTGATGTCGGCGCCAATGTAGCGCCCACCGAAGAAGTCGCGCTGGTAGGCTTTCTCCGCGCCCCAGCACTGATTGTTCATCACCACGGTGACCGTGTTAATGCCGTATGCGACGGCAGTACTCAGCTCTGAAATTGTCATGCCGAAGCCGCCGTCGCCCATCAGACTCACCACCGGACGCTCCGGCTGCGCTAGTTTAACGCCGAGGCCGCAGGCAAACGAGAAGCCAACAAGCCCAAAATCAAGCGGCGTGAACAGACTGCGCGGCTGCCAATAGTTGAGGGCATCGGTGGCCTGCAGGCAGAGCGTTCCGGCATCCAGCGTTATCGCCGCGTTTCTGGGCAGGACCTTGCGCAACTCCTTGAACAGACCAGAGGGCTGGATCGGCTTGCCGCGGACATCGGCCTCAGCGTCGCGGCGCTCCAGGTAAGCGCTGCGTTCAATCTTGTAGACTTTGGTCCAGGCCTCGACCTCCGCCTGCCTTTGCAGGCCGGCAAGGGCGTCGCGCAGTTGCAGCGCGGCCGTCGGCGCATCCGCCCAAATGCCGATGGCAACCGGAAAAAACCGGCCGATGACGGCCGGCTCAAGCTCGACCTGGATGATCTGCGCGTCGATATTGATGTTGTCATAGGAATAGAAGGTGGCGTTGAAACCGAGCCGCGTGCCGAGCGCCAGAATGACGTCGGCCTCCTTGACCAAACGCGATGCCACGGGATTGCCACGCGGGCCCATCTGCCCGGCGTTCAAAGGATGGCCGAACGGGATCGCGTCACCATGGCCTGGCGAGGTGACGACAGGTGCGTTGAGCGCCTCGGCCAGGGCCAGCGCCTGGGCATGCCCGGCGGTGTTCTTGATGCCACCACCGGCAATGATCACAGGCCTTCTGGCGCCGTGCAAAAGCGTGGCAGCTTGGGCAATGGCATCGGTGGCGCCGGCTGGAACGGTTTGTGAGCGATAGGCTTTGGGATCTGGCGAGCCGGAAATTTCCGCTGTGCCCGCCAGCACGTCACGCGGCAGGTTGATTTGTACCGGGCCGCGCCGGGGCGTCAGAGCGACGCGGAAGGCTTCGCGGAAGATCTCGGGTACCCGCGCCGTTTGCGGGACGGTCCAGGTTTTTTTGGTTATCGGCTCGAACAGCGCTTGCTGATCGACCTCCTGAAAGGCATTGCGGTAGACGTGTCCCGATGACAAGGCGCCGGCAATGGAAACCACCGGCGAGAAGGCCGCAGCAGCTTGCGCCAGACCGGTCACGAGGTTGGTGGCACCTGGCCCGTTCTGGCCCGCCAGGATCACGCCGGCCCCGCCCGATGCCCGCGCATAGCCATCGGCCATGTGTGTGCCAGTGCGCTCGTCACGGACGCCGATAAACTGGATTTCCTTGGCGTCATAGAGCGCGTCAAAAATCTCCATGGTCGCCGAGCCGATCAGGCCAAAAACATGCCGGACGTTCTCGGTCTTGAGCGATTCGACGGCGGCCTGGCCACCGGTCAATTTCGGCATACTCAGTCTCCTCACGTTCCGACAAGCCGGATCAGCCGTGCGCTGCGTCTAGGAAGTGCAACAGCGGCCCGGTGAACAGTGCCGATCGCTCAACCAGCCCCATGTGCTGCAAGCCTGGCACGATGATTGTCCGGGCACCGGCGATCTCGGCGGTGATGGCGTGGCTCATCGCCGGTGTGCTGCCGCTATCATGCTCGCAGGTCATCACCAGGGCCGGTGTCCGGATCGCCGGCTCGGGCCGTATCAGCTCAATGACACCGCGCGCCAGCACTTGGCGGCACTGCGCAAAACTCACCGGATCGTTGTCCAGGACCCATTTCCGGACCAGCGCAATGACACCCGGTTGCGCATCGCGAAAGCCCTTCGTGAACCAGCGCTCAATCGTCGCATCGAGCGTGGCGGCAGGCCCACCGGCAGACGACTGAGCGGCACGTTCCTCGACCAGCATTTGCTGCTCGGGGCTGCGCTCATGCGGCGAGTTGAGGATCGCCAGCGCCTTGACGCGGCCCGGGTGATCGAGCGCAAAGCGGCGGTTGATCATGCCACCGAGTGAAAAGCCGAAGACCGAGCAGTGTTCGATATCGAGATGATCGAGCAGGTCCACCAATTGCTGGGAGAACAGCGCCAGCGAAGGCACGTCCTTGGGTGGCGCACTCTCGCCATGGCCGCTAAGATCGTAGGTCAGCACGCTATAGCGGGTTGCCAGCGCCGGTTCGTGCCATTGCCAGACATGCCGGTTGAGACCGAGCCCATGAATCAGCACAATGACGGGAGCACCTTCGGGCCCGCTCAGTTCGAAAACCGTTCCATTGGCGGTGACGTGTGCCATGTTCTGACTCTGGCCAAACCTGCGCTAAGCTTTGACCCCGGACGGATTGGTCGCCTCGATCCCCATCTCCCGCATATCCTGATATCTGTCGCCGATCCGGTGATGCGGCCGGCCGCCATCCGAAGCGCCAAGCGCTACGATGATTTCGTCAGACGCCGGAGCGTCTGGAATCGAGAAATGAATAGTCAGGTAATGCGAACGCTTCGCGCCGTCGTGCTTGTCCATCAGCGGGATCATGATCGGAGCGTTGGCGTTCCCCCTTGTCGACGTGAAGCCAAGATGAGTTTTGGCGCCCACAGCGGACCGGTAGTGATTGCCGAAGGAGAGCGTGTGGACCAGGGCTGAGGTGTGCTCTATCGAACCATCGGTGCCGACGACGCAGGCTTTGCCATAAGCTTCGACGGCGTCACCGGATCCGGCTGCCTCGATGATCATGCCAGCCAGCAGTTTTCCAAGGACCGGTGAGATTTCCCGGATGGCCGGCTTGAGATCGGCGACATAACCCATGCCTGCCCAAGGGTTCTTCAGCACCGCCGCAGCCGCGATCAACCGCAGCGGCCGCTCGGCTGTTTTGCCTTCGTCAATCAGGATGGTTTCGACGTGCAGCAGCGTTCGTCTGATCTCAGCCGGCATCTGGCTCGCTTCCTATCGGTTGACTGCAGGTACGGCTGATCAATTGAAGGCCGGGATGACCTCTTTGCAGAACAGCTCAAGCGAGCGCTTCTGCTCTGTGTGACCAAGCCCCATGCTGGCGTAATAAATGAACTCATCGACGCCAAGCGCCTGGTAGCGCTTGAGTTTGGCGATCACCTCAGCTGGCGTTCCAAACATCAGGTTCTCGACCAACATTTCGGCGTCATACTCATTGCGGTTGGCCAGTTCAGCGATCGGGATCTCGCGTGGGAATCCGTTGACCACATCGCCGAGATTCTTGAACAGGTTCTCGAACTGGCCGAGCACGCGCTGCACGGCGCGGACAGGAACCTCACTATCCGCCCGGCGATCATAGACGGCGGTGTGCCGCATCAGGGCGAAGACCGGCTTTTTGCGGCCCGGGAGTTTGGCCATCGCCGCGTCCAGTCGCGACTTGTAGAGTTCTGCCTCGCTGAACGGCCGGGTGAGCGGCCAGCAGGTAATGTTGCAGCCATGCTCCACGGCGTAGTCGTAAGTGATCGGCGCCCGTGCCGCGAGCCAGATCGGCGGATGCGGCTTCTGCAACGGCTTTGGCACTGAGGTCGAGGTCGGGAACGACCAGAACTCGCCTTTGTGCTCATAATCTCCAGCCCACAGCGCTTTCAGCGCCGGCAACATTTCGTGCATGTAACGCCAGGCATCAGTCTGCTTTAGCCCTGGATGCATACGGTCGAATTCGCGCTGATAGGCGCCCGAACCGATGCCGAACTCGAGCCTGCCACCACAAATCAAATCCGTGAACGCCGCTTCTCCAGCCAGCCGGATCGGATGCCAGTAGGGCGCCACGGCGACCGCCGTACCCAGCCGGATTCTGTCCGTATGCCCCGCCCACCAGGTCAGGATCTGGAACGGATTGGGCGCAATCGTCATCTCCAGGGCGTGATGCTCGGCTGACCAAACAATGTTGAAGCCGCCGCGGTCCGCCATTTGTACCATCTCGAGCGTATGGCGGGCGACGTCGGGCATCTGTAGCCCATCATCCAGGCGCTCAAGATTGATTGCGAGCTGAAACTTCATGCGCACGTGCTCCTGTGAATCAGCAACGCCGTCACCGCGACACAAACTGGCTGGCGAGCGGTTCGCTCGATGTGTTCATCCAGATGGTTTTGGGCCGTGTGTAGTCGTACATGGCCTGGAAGCCGCTCTCGCGCCCGTAGCCCGAACCCTTCATCCCGCCGAACTCAGCGATGGGGGACACAGCGCGATAGGTGTTGACCCAAACGATCCCGGCCCGCACCGCCTGGGCGACCCTGAGCGAGCGGGCGCTGTCGCGGGTGAAAATGCCAGCGGCCAATCCGTGCCGGGTATCGTTCGCGAGGCGCACGGCCTCGGCCTCGTCCTTGAAGCGCACGACGCTGAGCACGGGGCCGAACAGCTCGGTATCGACTATCCTGAGGTTCTGGCGCGGGCAGGCAATGATCGTCGGCTCATAATACAAACCGCCGAGATTGGCAGGCTGTTTGCCGCCACACAGCAGCTCGCCGCCTTCGCTCAGCGCATGTGCCACTTCGCGCTCGATATGGGCCAGTTGCGACGCTGTGCAGAGCGGCCCCATCTCGGTTTCATCCGCCAGCGGATCACCAATGCGGACGCGGCGCGCTTGGCTGATCATCCGCTGCAGGAACGCATCAGCAATGTTCTCATGCAAATAGAGCCGCGAGCCGGCGACGCAGCTCTGGCCGGTTGCCCCAAAGATCGCCGAAACGGCGCCATTGACCGCCCCGCCGATATCGACGTCATCGAAGACGATGAACGGCGACTTGCCGCCAAGTTCCAGCGACACTTCGGCGAAATTGCTGGCTGAATTCTGTATGATCTGGCGCGCCGCGTTGGGCCCGCCTGTGAAGGAAATCCGGGCCACCAGCGGGTGCGCGGTCAGAACCCGGCCGCACGGATCGCCGTGGCCGGTGATGATGTTGACGACGCCCGGCGGTATGCCGGCCTGCTCGATCAGGCGGCCGAACTCCAACAGCGGCGCCGACGCGTGCTCGGAGGCCTTGAGGACGATGGTGTTGCCAGCCGCCAGCGCCGGGCCGATTTTCACCGCGCTCAAGAACAGCTGTGAATTCCAGGGCACGATCGCAGCGATCACGCCGAGTGGCTCGCGCTTGGTGAAAACGACCATATCCGGCTTGTCGATCGGCAAGGTCTCGCCAGTGATCTTGTCGGCGCAACCGGCGTAGAAGTGGAAAAACTCGGCGACGTATCTGGCCTGCCAACGCGTTTCCTTCAGCATCTTGCCGGTATCGATCGACTCGATGCGGCCGAGATGCTCAGAGTTATCTGCCAACAGATCGGCAAGTTTGCGCAGGTGCCGGCCGCGCCCGGTCGGGCTCATTGTTGCCCACGGCCCTTCGCGAAAGGCCCGGTCGGCGGCCCGCACGGCGGCGTCGACATCGGCCTCGGTTGCCTCAGGAATATGCGCCCAGACCTTGCCAGTCGCCGGATTGGTGCTCTTGAACGACTTGCCATCCGACGCATCGGCCCAGGCACCGTCGATGAGCATGCGATAGGCCTGGACTTCCGTCATCGCGATCCTCCTCTGGGGCGAACTGGAACATCGCAGAGGCAGTGAATGTTGTTAAACGAAATATTCTGTAGTACAAATTCGAGAATAACGAATTGAATCGGGCCCCGCCCATGAACCTTGCTGAGCTGCAAACTTTCCTCGCCATCGTCGAAACCGGCAGCCTTGTGCGTGCCTCGGAAAAGCTGAACATTACCCAGTCGACGGTGACGGCGCGGTTGAAGGGGCTGGAGAGCGAGCTTGGCCGAACGCTGTTGCACCGGCACAAATCCGGCGCTGAACTGACAGCCGCCGGGTTAAAGTTTAAGCGCTATGCCGAGGTCATGAGCGAGCTGTGGCGGCAAGCGCGCCTTGAGACCGCTTTGCCGCCGAGCTTGGAGACCGTGTTCAACTTCGGTTGCCACATGGATCTCTGGCCGGGGCTGGGGCGGGAGATCTTCGATGAGATCTATCGCAACCACCGCAAGGCGGCGTTCACGGTGTGGCCGGGCGACGAGGGCGAGCTTGACCGTTGGCTCGGCACCGGCCTGATTGACGCAGCACTGACTTATCAACCGCATGCAGTCGAAAACCAAACCATCCACGAGCTGCTAACTGAACGGCTGGTGCTGTTCACCACGCGCAAAGGCAGCCCGATGCGCTTTGACCCGCTCTACGTTTATGTCGATGCCGGCGAGGAGTTCGGCCGCCAGCATACCAAGGCTTACACGGATGCCGATGTTTCCAAGGTGACGTTCCGCTCCGCAGTCTGGGCGCTTGAGCACTTGCTGGCGCATGGCGGTTCGGGCTATCTGCCGGAGCGACTCGCCAAACCCTACCTTGCCGCTGGCACGCTGCATCGCGTGGCCGATGCGCCGGATTTCACGCGCAAGGTTTACCTGGTCACCAACGATACCGCTGCGGCCGCATGGGGTTGGTTGCCAGCGCTGGTCGACCGAATGTCCTAGCGCTGTCGGCACTCGCTTCAATTCGACAAATTCGAATACGAGATACGCAATAATTCAATTATCAGAAGCATGTGATTGTTGCATCCTGCCGATGCGGCGCGAGCTCTGCGCTCCGATCCGTCATAAGAACCGGGAGGAAGTCCATGAAGCATATTGTCAAACGAGCAGCCTTTGTGGTTGCGGCACTTTCGATCGCGGGCCCGACGCTCGCCGCCGACGTCGTGGTCGGCTATCCGAACTGGCCCTCAGCACAAGCTACTGCGCAGATTCTCAAGGTCGTCATGGAGGACAAGCTCGGCCTCAAGGTCGAGATCCAGAACGGCACCAACCCGGTGATCTTCGAGGCCATGGCGGCCGGCTCCATGCAGGTCCATCCTGAAGTGTGGCTGCCGAACCAGTCGAACCTGTCCGACAAGTACGTGACCAAGGACGGCACGGTGCGGATGAACCCGAACGGGGTTGCCTCCAGCCAAGCGATCTGCGTCACCAAGGATACCGCTGAGCGCACCGGCATCGTCAACCTGACCGACTTGTCCAACCCCGAGATGGCCAAGAAGTTTTCGTCCGACGGCAGCGGCAAGGGCGACATGTGGATCGGCGTGCAGGGCTGGGGCTCGACCAATGTCGAGAAGATCCGCGCCAAGGCCTACGGTTACACCGAGACCATGAACCTCAAGGAGCTGGACGAGACGGTTGCCCTGGCTGAGGTCGACAACGCCGTGAAGCAGAAAAAGAACATCGTCTTTTTCTGTTACACGCCACATTACATGTTTGCGGTCAATGAGCTGGTGATGCTGAAAGAGCCGCCCCACGACGCCGCCAAATGGAAAGTCATTCAGCCAACCGACGATGCCAACTGGCTGGAGAAGTCAACGGTCGGTGGCGCCTGGGATACAGCCTATTTGCATGTCGACTACGCCACCGCCCTCGAACAGAGCCAGCCGGCTGCAGCCGCCTTCTTGTCTAGGGTCAAGCTCGACACCAGCCTAGTCTCGGCCTTCACCAAGGCGATCGCGATCGACAAGCAGGACCCCGCCGAATTTGCCAAGAAGTGGGTAGCCGACAACGCCGCGATGGTCGATTCCTGGCTGAAATAGCCTGCCGGTCGACGAGCAAAGTTAACAGTGCCGCCTGCTCAAGGAAGGCGGCGCTGTCTCGGTCGCCTCGGAACGATCCTTGCGCCGCATGAACGGGGGCGAGTGTGGCAGAATCCGTAATCGCGTTTGACGGCGTCTGGAAGATCTTTGGCCGCCGCTCGCCTGAGGCCATGCAGGCCATCGCCGCCGAACGGCTTGGCAAAGCCGAAGTTCTCAAGCGCTTTGGCTGCGTCGTCGGCATCGCCGATGTTTCCTACTCCGTCGCGCGCGGCGAAATCTTCTGCGTCATGGGCTTGTCGGGCTCAGGCAAGTCGACCATGGTTCGCCACATCAACCGGCTGATCGAGCCGACCGCCGGACGCATCGAGGTGCTCGGGCGCGACATCCTCAAGGTCAGCGACAGCGAATTGCGGGCCATCCGGGCCGGCCATATTGGCATGGTGTTTCAGCACATGGCGCTGTTCCCGCATATGACCGTGCGCGACAACGTCGCCTTCCCGTTGCAGGTGCGCGGCGAGCCCAAGTCCAAACGTTGGGACATCTCGCAGCGCTGCCTGTCGATGGTCAACCTCGATGGCTACGAGGACCGCTTTCCGCGCGAGCTGTCCGGCGGCATGCAGCAACGGGTGGGCTTGGCACGCGCGCTGGCATCGGACCCTGAGGTCCTGCTCATGGACGAGCCGTTCTCGGCCCTCGATCCGCTGATCCGCAGGCAGTTGCAGGATCAGTTCATGACGTTGTCGGCCCGGCTCAAGAAGACGACAGTCTTTATCACCCATGATCTTGACGAGGCGATCCGCATTGGCAATCGCATCGCCATCATGAAAGATGGCCGTATCATCCAGATCGGCACGCCCGAGCAGATCGTGACGGCCCCGGCCGACGACTATGTGCGCGAGTTTGTGCAAGGCATTTCGAGGCTGAAGCTGGTCTTTGCACGCACCATCATGGTCGGCATCGCGGCCTACCTGTCCTCGCACGGAACGGATCTTAGCAACGCGCTCCGCACGCCGCATTCGACCGACCTCGACGGCCTGATCAATATCTCAACCACGACCGATGCACCGATCGTGGTCCAGGATGACGAAAAGCGCGATATCGGCGTGATCGATAAGGCGACCTTGCTCAAGGGTATTCAGGGAGGCAAGGCATGAGCGTAGGCAGCGAAACCGTGGGCATCGAACCCCGCCCAAAATCGCTGTCGAGTTCGATCAGCGATTTTGTCGCCGTGAACGCCCCTTACTACGCCGCTTCGTTCGCCCGCATTGAGGGCACGAACAGCTATGCCTGGACCTGGAACGGGGCGGCGGCGCTCTTTGGCCCGCTTTGGGCTGGCTGGCGCGGGCTATGGGGCTTCTTCTGGACTTTCATGCTGCTTGAGCTGTTTGCTCTGGTGCAGATTGGGCGTGGTCTTTGGAGTGATCTTGGTGCTGATCAGCTGGCCCGCTATGAAAAATTGTCCGGCATCATCGCCCAGCGAACCCTGGACGCCAAGGCGGCGCTGGCAGCGGGCGATCAGGCTGCCGCGCAAACGGCGCTCGCGATCGCTGCGAACCTGAAGCAGGCGGCAGCCGACGCCAAGTTGGCTGCGGACGGGGCGCACACCCAGGCCCAAACCGTGCTCCTGGCCGGCATCGGCCTGCTGCTGGTGCTGAAGGTGCTCCAGGGTGTTTACGCAAACCACGCCTATGAGCGGCAATATCTGCGTTGGCGCGCCGACTCTACGGTGCCGCACGGCGCCACCGCGATCAGCGCGGCGTTTGGCGCTCTGCTGCTGATCGGCATCTGGCCGCTGACGATCTACCGCTTCACCATTTCCAAACCCTGGGTGCTGATAACCGAGTTCCCAATCAAGAAGGAGCTGTTCTCGCCGGTGGCAAACTGGCTGGAGGCGGGCTTCGACTGGATGGCGGTGCAGTTCGGTGACGTCTTCAAGGGCATCACCGGCATCATCAGGGCGATCCTGGACGGGCTCGAAGTGCTGCTCGTCGGCACACCTTGGCCGGTGGTGATGCTGGTGATCATCGTCACGGCGTTTCGCCTCGCAGGCCCCCGCGTCGCCGTGTTCGTGACCGCCGCGCTCGCCTACATCGCCTGCTTTGGCTTGTGGGAAGCCTCGATGGTCACCGTGGCGCTACTTGGCGCCGCAGGGTTCCTCTGCCTGCTGTTCGGCATCCCGCTCGGCCTCTGGTTCGGCAAGAGCAAGCGGGCTTACGCCGCCTCGCTGCCGGTGCTCGATTTCATGCAGACCATGCCCGCCTTCGTCTACCTGATCCCGATCATCGCGTTCTTTGGCACCGGCAAGCCTCCTGGCGTGCTGGCCACCATTGTCTTCGCCATGCCACCCGTCATCCGTTTGACCGCCCTGGGCATGCATCAAGTGCCCGAGGGCACCAAGGAGGCGGCGATCGCCTTTGGCTGCACGCGTTGGCAACTCTTACGCAACATCGAGATCCCACTCGCCATGCCGTCCATTATGATCGGCATCAACCAGACCATTCTGATGTGCCTGTCGATGGTCGTGATCGCCTCGCTGATCGGCGCTGGCGGCCTCGGCTCCAGGATACTGGAAGCGCTGCAATACGCCGCCAAAGGCCAGGGCATGCTGGCCGGCCTGGCCATCCTGTTCTGCGCCATGATCATTGACCGGATCATCCAGGGCATGTACCGCGGGCACGGCACTAAAGAGCGCTAAAGCGGCGTGCCGCAAACCGGGCTCAGGCACTGTGGCGGCAGTCCGGCGCCGTGCACGATCTTTATCGACGGCAGCGAATGTGCCAGAAGTATCCGGCGATACCCAGGAACCCGAAAGGACAAACAATGGCCAAGAACACGATTTGTCTTTGGTTCGACACGGGTGCCGAAGCTGCCGCGAACTTCTACGCCAAGACCTTTCCCGATAGTTCAGTCACGGCCGTTCACCGCGCTCCGGACGACTATCCGGGCGGCAGAAAAGGCGATGTGCTGACAGTGGAGTTCACTGTCGCCGGGGTCGCCTGCCTCGGCCTCAATGGCGGTCCGGTGTTCAAGCACAACGAAGCCTTCTCTTTCCAGATCGCGACAGAGGACCAGGAAGAGACCGACCGCTATTGGAACGCGATCGTCGGAAATGGCGGTGAGACAAGCGCGTGCGGCTGGTGCAAAGACCGATGGGGCCTGTCCTGGCAGATCACCCCTCGCGTGCTGACCGAGGCGATCGCCGCCGGCGGCGACGAAGCGCGACGCGCTTTCGCAGCCATGATGGACATGACAAAAATCGACGTCGCCGCGATCAAAGCGGCCCGGCGCGGCTGAAATTGGCGGCGTGTCGGATGTGTGTGACCAGGGTGGACGCTGCGAGATCAGCGTCAGCGCAGAAGGCCGCGACGATCCTGATTGCAGCATCTTGCTACCAAGCTTTGGCGCACCGTACACGATAAAAGTGCGAACTCTTATGTGATTGAAGTAGCAAGCTGATTGTCAGCGGCTGCGCCGTGGCCAATCAGACGGCGTGCCGCTCGCTGCTTGCTTTCCTCCGTCAAACCCCTTGATCCAAGGAAGCGGTATAGAGCGTCGTCCAGCGACGTCTGCGACATGTTGAAGGCGACGTTGACTTCCTCGTAGCCGAGATCATCGATGAAAGTCTTGTAAGTGAAGCCCGCGTGAACTGCCGCCACGATCAACGAGCCGTTGGCAACGTAGTCCGGGCCGAGCGTCGATCAGCCTGGGTAGGTGCATTTCAGGTTCTCGGCACGATGCTTGAGGCCGTAGCTGCCGCTCCGCCGATTGATCGTCTTGATCGGCGCTATGCGCTGAACTAGCACCAAGCCGCGCAGGAACTCTTCGACTGGCCCATCGGAGAGAAGCTGCTCGCGCTCCGACAGGAAACGCGCGTGGTGCTCCGTCGCGTTCTCCCACTTGCCGTCAGGCTTTCTCATTGGCCGCCCGACGCCGTAGCCCCAGTGCGATAACCTCGGCTCGGCTTCCATC
>JANNSA010000756.1:0-16718 GCA_031402115.1 Hyphomicrobiaceae bacterium
TGCGAAAGGCGTCTTCGCCGTATCGCACCAGAGCGGGCTCCAGCGCCAGCCTCTGGTGCGATACGGCCTGAAAAAGGCCTTTCGCACCCTACCCCTTCGCAACCCCGTTTGCCGATGCATTCGCAGCGAGTATTGCTCGAAGTGCCCCAAGACGGCTGGTCCATTCACCGCCACCATCCAGGCGCAGGCTGGACAACGGCAGTGCGCACTCAAGGGACCGGAGAAACCTTGCGATGGTCAGATTTCAACACTTGCATAGCAATTGTTCATGACTTTCCATGACACTTCAGCAGTATTGTGGGCGCATAGCGCTTTGTTCTTACGGCATTTTCTGTCCCAAAGCTGGAACCTGAAGCGACGCATCAAGGATTTGGGCGATGATCTGGTACCTATTGCAGCCAGTGGTTTTGTTCGTACCCCTGATTGGGGCGGTACTGGCGGTGGCATTTCTGGTGCGCCGGATTGGCGATCGCATGCGGTGGCTGGAAGACCGCCAGGCAAACCTGCAGGCGCATCTCAAGGCCATTGAGGTTCAGCTGAACCAGCTCGGTTCGGCACCTGGTGGGCCCACGGCGGAGCCGCTGGCAATCCCAACAGTGCCGACTGAAGCAGCAACCACTGCTCGCACCCCTTCCCGAGTTGCGCAGGCCTCAGACGGTCCGCCACCTCTGCCTGCCGTAAGCGCTGTGGTACCGGCAGCGATGCCCGTTCCATCGCCAGGGCCGGCTGATCGTCCGGCTACTACTGGCCCCACTACTGGCCTTGAGGAACGGCTTGGCACGCGGTGGGCGGTGTGGATCGGCGGCATCGCGCTGGCGCTTGGCGGAATGCTGTTGGTGCGGCACGCGATCGAACAGGGCTGGATCGGCCCCGAGGTGCGGATCGCCCTTGGCGCGCTGCTGGCCGCCACGCTGATTGGCCTAGGCGAGTGGCTCAGGCGTGACGCACGGGCGCTTGGCCAGCAGGGCCCGGCGGTCGCCGACATACCAAGCGTGCTGACGGCGGCGGGCACTGTCACAGCATTCGGCACCGCTTATGCGGCGCACGCGCTGTATGGTTTCGTCGGTCCGGAATTCGCGTTTGTTCTGCTGGCGGCGATTGGCCTCGCGGCGATGCTGGCAGCGACCGTGCATGGACCGGCGCTGGCTGGCCTCGGGCTGGTGGGGGCGCTGGCGACGCCGCTGCTGGTCACCAGCGACACGGCCAACGCTTGGCCCGTGGTGCTGCTGACCGGCGTGCTTGCCGCTGCCAGCCACCAGCTCGGCCAGTGGCGGCGTTGGCCGTGGCTGTCGATCTGCGCCGTCATCGGTGCCGCCCTATGGGGTCTCCTGCTGATGGCGACGGTTGATCAATTTGGTGTCATGCCAGCCACGGCATCAGCCCTGCCAATCATGACCCATTCCGCCGTGCAGCTTGCCCTGGCAGCGGGACTGCTTGGCTGGCTGCCGCACCGTGGCCGGCCCGATCAAGGAACGCTGCCGGACCTGATAGTCAGCCTGTGCCTGCTGATCCTGACTGCCTTGGCTATGCTGTCGATCCTGATGTTCCGCCTCGATCCCAATTGGCTCTGGTTCTGCGTAGCGATCGTCGTGATCCTGGCGGCTACCGCTTGGACCACCGCTGCCGCAAGTCCAGCCGCAGCGTTGGCCGGCGCTGCGGCGGTCGCCGCCGTCTTGGCCTGGGCATTCCCCGGCATCGTCTTGGATGACGTGACGCAACCGATCGGACTTGGCCTGCCGGCGTTGAACGATTCAATTCGTTCCTATCTGACCTTTACTGGCGCCTTGACATTGCTCGCATCCGCAGCCGCCGGACTGCGCTTGCTGCGCGGCCGTGAGCTGCCGCTACCGACGGCCGCATTTTATGCTGGTGCCGCCGCCGTGCCGCCGCTGCTGGCGCTGATCCTGGCTTATTTGCGGTTGGCGCCGTTTGAAATCTCACATCTGTTCGCCGGATTGGCGCTGACACTCAGCCTGGTCTGTACAGTTGCGGCCGAACGCTTCCTCAGACGCGAGCAGGCGCCTGCCAATGAGCCATCAGCGGCCTTGCGGCTCGGCACCGGCGCGATGGCGTCAGCGGCAATCGCAGCTTTGGCGCTGGCACTGACTTTTGCACTTGATCGCGGCGCGCTGACTGTCGCCCTGGCGCTGGCTGGCCTCGGCGCCGCTTATGTCGCCGTCCGCATCGATGTTCCGGCGCTGCGTCTGGCCGTTGGCGCGCTCGGCCTGATCGTGCTCGCCCGGCTGATCTGGGAGCCGCGCGTCGTCGGTGCTGACCTCGGCGTCCTGCCGGTCTTCAATTGGCTGCTCTATGGCTATGGCGTGCCTGCCTTGGCGTTCGGTGCCGCTGCCGTGCTGCTGCGGCGCCAGCGCGACGATACCGTTGTCGCCCTCTGTCAGGCCCTGGCGCTGGTGTTTTCGGCACTGCTGGTGTTCTGGCAGATCCGGCACTATCTCGGCAGCGGCGATCCGTTGCGGGTGACTTCCGATCACGTCGAGATGGGTCTGCTGGCCATGTCTGCGATGGGGTTCGCTTATGTGATCCATAGCCTTGGCCTGCGCCGCCTGGGACTTGTCATGGAAACCGCCACGCATGCGTTCGCCGCAGCTTCGCTGGCCATCATCGTGGCTGGCCTCGGCCTGACCTTCAATCCGCTCCTGTCGGACGAGCTGGTGAACGGCGGCACGCTGGTGCTTGGCTATCTGCTGCCGGCGATCGGCGCGACAGCGTTGACGCGGCTGGTGCGCCCGGACCGGCCACGCTGGTACAGCGCCATCGCCGGTACTGCCGCCGTGGCACTGCTGTTTGGCTTCGTCACGCTCGAAGTCCGCCACGCCTTCCTCGGCCAGCGGATTGGTCTGCTCCGGGCAACCTCCGAGGCCGAACTCTGGACTTATTCGGCCGTCTGGCTGATCACCGTCATCGGCCTCCTCGCCTATGGGTTGCTGCGCCGCGCGCCCGAAGCCCGCATCGCCTCGGCGGTGCTGATCACACTGACTGTCATCAAGGTGTTCGTCATCGATCTGGCTGGCATCGGCGGCCTGTGGCGGGCGCTCTCCTTCATCGGCCTCGGCATCGTACTGGTTGCCATTGGCTGGGTTTATCAGACCTTCGTGTTCGGTCGCCGACCTATTCCGGACGCCACTCTAAGCGGCGACCGGTAGCGGCGTCGACGTGGCCCAATGGCCGTCACTCGCGTAGAGCGCCGCGAAGTGGTCGATGAACAGGCTGACCTTGGACGGCAGGAAATCGCGGCTGGCATAAACTGCGTGCACGCCATAGCGCGCATTGCCGTGCCAACGCGGTAGCACCTGCACCAGCCGCTCATCGTCGAGCGCTTCGGCCACATCGTCATGCGGCAGCAGCCCAAGCCCCAGCCCCGCGACCACGCCTTCGATGACGGCATCGAGACCGTTGCAGCGCAAACGTGATTTGACCTTGAGCGTACGGGCGCCCTCGGGGCTTTCCAGGTTCCACTGATCGTTGCCCGAGATCGCCAGGCAATCATGCTGCATCAATTCACGCAGCGTCTTGGGTTCGCCATGCTTGGCGAGATAAGCTGGCGCGCCGACGATGACGCGATCAATGCGCGCCAGCCGCCGCGCGATCAGGCTGGAGTCCTTGAGTTCACCGAGCCGGATTGCCAGATCAAAGCCATCACGGATCAGATCAACGAACTCGTCGCGCACATCGAGATCAATCTCGATGCCGGGATAGAGGTCGAGGAACCGCGCCAGATACGGCACCACATGGCGGCGCGAAAACGTCGTGGGCGCTGTCACTTTGAGTACGCCGCGCGGCCGCGTATTGCGCCGGCCAACAAAGTCCTCGGCCTCCTGATACAGGTTGAGAATGTCGACGACTCGCCGGAAATAGCCCTCGCCGATGTCGGTCAGCGTCAGTTGCCGCGTGGTGCGCTGAAACAGCCGCACGCCAAGCCTCGCCTCAAGGATGCCGACCCGCTTGCTGACCACCGCGGGCGACAGGTTCATCTCGCGGCCCGCCGCCGACATGTTGCCAGTCCGCGCCACCCGCGCGAAGATGTCGAGATCCGTGGTATCCGTCATGACTGATCGCCACCAATGTGAGGAAGTTTCCCGTAAAAGTTGAATGTTATATCGATATTCAACTTAATGGAGAAACTCAGCGATGACCCAATCACAGGCAACTCGGTGATCACCTGGGGATGGATTGGCGGCGCGCTCTTGACTCGGGATCAAGCTGTGTCCGGCCGGCTGGCGGCGCCTGAGTTGTCAGCAAGATCGGGTGGCCGGCCGATTAGAGCACTTCGCACAATAGTCGCTGCGAATGCATCAGCACATGGGTTGCGATCGGGTAGGGTGTGAAAGGCCTTCTTCAGGCCGTATCGCACCACGAACGGCCGTAACGCCAGCCCTGGGTTGCGAATGCGTCGGGTGTGGAAGGCCTCTGGCTGGATCGCACCAAACCAGGCCGTGGCGCAAGGTTCTGGTGCGATACGGCGAAGAACCTTTCGCACCCTACGCCGCCGCACAACCGCGCTCAAAGTGAATGCACGTGTTGTGCTGACTGTCCTCAGGGGCGTTTAGCAGGACGCCCGCCGGACCACAACTTCGACTCTTGAGGTGGCGCGGCTCTATCTTGCGGCGTCAGCGCTGGAATTGAATTGTCCTTGCCCCCGGGTCAGCAGGGCGTCCAGTGACAGATTGCCGGGGCCGAACTTCATCAGCATCAGCAGGCCGATCGCCCACAATCCGTGCAGCATGTAGGCGTTCGGATAGACGAACACCTGGATCACCAGCACCATGATCAGCAGCGCCATCGCCGATAGCCGCGTAAACAGGCCGAGCCAGAGCAGGATCGGTAACACCAGTTCTGCGGCAGTTGCCATGTAGGCAGCGGCTTCCGGCGCGATCAGCGGCAGTTTGTACTCGTTGGCGAACAGGAAGAGCGTGGTTGGCTTGATCATCCAGGTCGCGAAGTCGACCTTGGTTTGCCACGATTGATGGAACACCAGGCCAACAAGGCCGCGTGCCAGCAGCGCAATCAGATCATACGGGAGCCAAGCGAATAGCCGGTCGATACGCCCAATCAACCCGCCCATGAACGGCCTCGCACTGCCCCATCGCCAGCGCAACACGCGCCGAACTCCAGCCTATCTGTAACCGGCGATGCAGCCGGCGCTGATCACACTTGCCAGTGCGCGCTGCAAATCCAGGTGATCGGCGCGTGAAGCGGCGCACTCGGCGGCTTCGCCAAGACCAAGGCCAGCGGCGAGATCGGCGATGAAGGGCAACGCGGCGGTCGGCAGACGGCGGATTTCGACGTCGAGGTGTGGCCGGGCAATCAGCAGTGCATCCGCCCCAGCAGCGAGATCAACGACTTGAACCACAGCGTCATGCGTATTGGTCTGCCAGATCGCCAGCACCGGAAACGGCGTCGCCAGCAGGCGCAAGGAAGGGTGCAGTGTGAGTGTCGTCGCCGCCAGCGCCTCGGGCGCGATCGCGGCCAGTGCCGCTGCCGTCAATGGCGCTGCGTCAGCGGCGTGATAGGCCTCGTGTTGCAGCCACTCCAATCGCGCCACATCGGCGAGATAGGGCAGGTCAGCCGCCGGTGAGAAGCCCGCCACGAAGCCGGCGAAGCCGCCGCCATAAGCGAGCAGCACCGCCGATCGCGGCGGCTCGATGCGGAGATAGGCCTGTGACATGGCGCGGAAGAACTCGGTTCCCGTCAGCCGCGCCACGACCGGAAAGCGCGCCTCAAGCACGCCGATCAGACTGGCCTGGACATTGCGCCGGTAGGCATCGAAACGCGCCTTGGTGACACCGGTATGGGCGATCACACCAGCGGGGGATGCTGCCTGCCAATCGGCCAAAGCGTGGGTGAAAGCGTGCTGCAGCTCAGCCAGCGATGACACGGGCAACACCCGGTTCGCGACCGTGCTGGCGGCCAATGTTGCTACGCCGGTCGGCCATAATGGCATCAGCGCGTAGGGCTTCGGCCAGCAATACCGGCCATTCCGGCACGTCATTGTCCCATTCGATCAGTGTCGGCACTGGGCCTGTGCGCTGGATCAGGCGGCGGTACAGCGCCCACACGGGGTCAGCGACTGGCCGGTCGTGCGCGTCAAGTAACAGCGGTGCGCTCGTTTCATCCTCGGAGGGCGCATGGCCACCGAGATGCACTTCACCCAGGTGCTCAACCGGGAAAGCGTCAATATAGGCTTGCGGATCGTAGGCGTGATTGGTCGCCGATACATACACGTTGTTGACGTCGAGCAACAGCCCGCAGCCCGTGCGCGCCACTACGGCGGCAAGGAAATCCAGCTCGCTCATGTCGCTGCGTTCGAAGCGCACATAGGTGCTGGGATTTTCCAAGAGCATGCGCCGGCCCGTTGCGCTTTGCACTTGGTCAACGTGCTCGGTGACCCGCGCCACTGTTTCAGCGTCGTACGGCACCGGCAGCAGATCGTTCAGATAGTCGCCGTCATGGGTCGACCATGCCAGATGCTCCGAGAACAGCCCCGGCTGGTAGCGCTCGATCAACGCGCACAGGCGGCCGATATGCGCCTGATCCAGGGGGCCGCTGGAACCAATGGAAAGGCCAACGCCGTGCAGCGACAGCGGGTAATCGTTGCGAACGCTCTCCAGATGGTGATGCGGCGGCCCACCAGCGCCCATGTAGTTCTCGGCATGCACCTCGAACCAGCCGAGCGGCTGCCGCGTGGCGGTAATCGCCCGATAGTGCTCAGCCTTCAGCCCGACGCCGGCGCGCGGTGGCACCGGATCGGGCTGACGGACTGATAAGTGTGGCGGCGCGGCTGCCAGCATCATGATTGACCGGGATCAGCCCGGCTTAACCGGCTCAAGGCTGCCCTTGGAATTGTTTGGATTCATGACGGCCGTGCAGGTGCCCTTCTTGACCAGCTTCCAAGCCAGTCCGTCAAAGTCGACCTTGGACGTGCCAGCGCACGAACTACCGCCTTCGGAGGCGCAATCGTTCTCGCCAGCCTTAGAAATGCCGAAGCACTTTTCGAAGTCATCAGCCGCCTGGGCAGCGCCGGGCGCCGCAACCATGCCAAGCGCCGCAGCGAACGCACCAGCGAGCGCCAATGTCGAAACCTTCTTGACCGTGTGGTCCATCTTCATCTCCTCGATCGATGCCGCCTCAAAAGCGAACCGGCAACCATGCGACAACTCTCACTGCCACGCACCCAAACATGACAGCACATCACCAGCAAGGCAGATTTATGAGGCCTCACATTGGTTTGAAAGTGCCTTACCTGTCGTGAACAAGGGCTGAACAGCATAAAGGCTGTTTGTGGCGTGCCAGCTTGACCATCAGGGCCGAGCATCTATGGTCCGCGCCAACACGCCACCCAAACGATTGAAACCGCGAGCCTGAAAAATGCCTGACGTGAACAAAGCCGCCGTCCTGGAGGCACTCAGGGCCGTCCCAGCGCCCGCAGATAGCGGCGGTGGCGACATCGTCAGCGCCGGCCTGGTGTCGGAAGTCGTGGTTGCCAATCGCAAAGTCTACTTCGCCATCACCGTAGCTGCGGACAAAGCGGCGCAGCTGGAACCGTTGCGCAAGGCCGCCGAAGCTGTGGTTGGCAAGCTTGAGGGCGTCGACAGCGTCAGCGCCGTGTTGACGGCGGAACGGGCTGCGGGCCGCGCGCCAGCCAGTGCTGCCGCACCGGCTCGAGGCGGAGCCACCACACCGCTGGCCGGTGCCAGCGCGCCAAAACCGCGGGGCATCGAGGTGGTCGGCGTCAAGCACATCATCGCCGTGGCCTCAGGCAAAGGCGGCGTCGGCAAATCCACCACCGCCGTCAACCTGGCGCTCGGCTTCCAGGCCATGGGCTTGCGCGCCGGCTTGCTGGATGCCGACATTTATGGCCCGTCGGTGCCGCGCCTGACCGGCATATCGGGCAAGCCGCAAGTAATCGACGGCCGTATCATCAAGCCGATGACCGGCTATGGCCTCAAACTCATGTCGATGGGCTTCCTCGTCGACGAGGGCACGCCGGTGGTTTGGCGCGGACCGATGGTGGTGTCGGCCCTGACGCAAATGCTGCGCGATGTCGCCTGGGACCCGCTCGATGTGTTGGTGGTCGACATGCCACCTGGCACTGGCGACGTGCAATTGACCATGTCGCAAAGCATCGCGCTGTCGGGCTGTGTTATTGTTTCTACGCCACAGGACCTGGCGCTGATTGATGCGCGCAAAGGCCTGGCGATGTTCCGGCAGGTCAACGTGCCCGTGCTCGGCATTGTGGAAAACATGAGCTATTTTCTATGCCCGGCTTGCGGCAGCCGTTCCGACATCTTTGGCCATGGTGGCGCCCGCGCGGAGGCCGCCAAGCTCGGCGTGCCGTTCCTCGGCGAAATCCCCTTGCACATGGACATCCGCGAGAAGTCCGATCTTGGCACGCCGATCGTTGCCAGCGCTCCTGATAGCCCGCACGCCAAGACCTATGTCAGCATTGCCCGCAATTGCTGGGATGCGCTTGGTGGCGGCGTCGTGCGCAAGGCCGCGCCGCGGATTGTGATGCAATGAGCGGCGTTGTGGAACAGGCCAATGCGTGGCCGGAAGAAATCACGCTGTCGCCCGACAAGCGCACCCTGACGGTCGCGTTCGACACCGGCGTTTCGGCCATTTTACCGGCCGAATTGTTGCGCGTCATGAGCCCGAGCGCCGAGGTGCAAGGCCATTCCCCCGACCAGCGCGTCACGGTCGCCGGCAAGCGCAACGTAGCGATCCGCGACCTCCGGCCCGTTGGCAACTACGCCATCCAGATCGTCTTCGATGACGGCCACGACACCGGCTATTACCGCTGGGGTTACCTGCACGATCTCGGCCAGCGCTTCGATGCGCACTGGGCCGCCTACGAGGCCGAACTGGCGGCGAAGGGGCTGGCACGTTAGGCTTGATCGGCGCTCAGCAGCAGTCTGATTTTCTGGATGCCTTGTCATCAGGTGGCGGCACATCAAGGGCTGGATTGCGATCGAAGAAGCCCTCCGGCATCCATTGGAAACCGACCGACAGAACTGGCTGCACCGGCCAGTCCTCGGGCCGCGACAGGTGGTGATAGTTCATCGTGTACCAGACAACGATGTTCTCGCTGTCGAGCGAACGGTTGGCTTTGGTCCAGCGCGGCAAGCCGTCGCCACCAGCGTGCTGGTTGGGAAACAAGCCAGCCGGGAACATTTCGCCGGGCGCATAGGGCGTTGCCCAGAAGTGATAATCGGCGAAGCCGGCGCGGCTGGCCATCGGCGCGCCCTCGGCAAAGAACGGCAAGGCGTTGGGACCTGGCACTAGCTTGTAGCCAACCGGCGTGCCCCAGGCATTGGACCGCTCCGGGTTGACAACGGACCACGTGCGTTGCGAGGCGAGGTCAAGCCGGCGCTTGGCTTGCAGCTCCGTTGGCAGCGGCGTCACGGTCGTGCGGATGGCGTTGCCAAACGGATTGCCCGGACCTTGCGGCAGCCCGGAGAACGCCGTCTCGTGCACGGCATTGCGCTGGCCATCCACCGCCATGTCGAAGCGGAACGAGAAGATGTGCTGATGCACATGGCCCTCAATAGCCGCAGCCATCGGCCGGCCCCATTCCGACGCCGTACCGTTGTTGCCGGTTGGGAACGGGATCCCGGTGGCCTTGATCTCGGTGGCGATGGTGCCGTCCTGATGCAGGTACCAGAACACGCCGTAGACATAGTTGCCAATCGTGGAAATCGCCGAGATCACCAGCCGGCGCGCGCGGGCGCGGATCGGCGGCTGACCAGTGGCGGTGAACTTCCACAAGAGCCCGGTGTCTTCCTCGTGCATGCAAATGGCATGACGGATGACACGCGGTGTGCCCTGCCAGTCGTGCGTGCAGACGTCGAAGTAATGGATGTGACCAAGACAATCGCAACCAAGCTCCAGTGAGTCATAGAGATTGCCGATGCCGTATTCGCCGAGGTCAAAGGCGTTGCGGCGGAAATTACCACCGGTCGGAGCGCCGTAGGGCACCACCATTTCCGCCAGCGAGGCGCGGTTCATGATTGGCCGGAGGCGGCCGCCGTCGTGATAGCCGATATCGTGCAGGATCAATCCTTCGCGGCTGGTGAAGCCAACCCGGAACCGCCATTTCTGCCAATCAACCTGCTGACCATCGACGCTGAAGCTCGGACCCTCAGGCTGCGTCACGACGATTGGCTTCAGGTCCTTGCGCAGTTCGCTCGCCGCCAGCCGGATGTTGCCGGAATCGGGCGGCAGCGGCAGCGCGCCGAAATCGTCAACGCGCAACAGCGTGCCACGGCGCAGATCAATGACTGGATGTAAGTTGGCGATCGGCCGGCCATAGGGGTTGTCGCCCGACTCATTGGCCAGCCAGCAATGGGCATAGGCGATGCGCTCGCCGTGCTCGCCCTCGATGCCAAAATTGCCGGCCGCCCAGGATTCGACCATCACCGTGCTGACATCGCTGATGCCGCGCTTGGCCAGCGCCGCAATGAAGCGCGGATCAGCCTTGGCGACCTCGCCACCCCAAGAGAACTCCTCCGGGCCGATATGCGCCTGGACGCCGGGCACCACCGCCCAGGACAACAAAGTGCCCGTCGTCAGATCAACGACGCCTCTGGATGTTTCATTTGTTGCACGGTCATAAGTGCAGACATAGGCGCGGCGCGCTGGCGGCTTGCCATCGGCGCTGAACTTCAGCGTCGCCTTGTCGTGCTCGTCGAGTTGGATGGTCTCGAACCAGCTGGTTGGCGGTAGCTTGGCGGCGCCCTTGACGATCGCAACAGCGGCTTCCATCTCGGCGGCACTCAGCGGATCAAGCGGATGACGTGACGGCAATTTCTGCTCCAGATCTGGTTCGGCAATAGCGGGCGACATCAGTCCTCGGGCGGCCTCGATCGCAGCTTCTTGACGTCGCCGCGCGCGTTCTTTTCGTCAATCCGGCGTTCGCGCGCCGCCTTGGTTGGCTTGGTCTTGACGCGGAACACAGGCGCGATCTCGGCCTTGGCGACCAGTTCCATCAGCCGGGCGCGCACGTCCTGGCGATTGCGATCCTGCGACCGGAACCGGTCGGAACGCAACACCAGAATGCCGTCTTTGGTCAGCCGGCTGCCCGACAGTGCTTCCAGCCGGGCCTTGACGCGCTCGGGCAAGTTCGGCGATCCGCGCACGTCAAAGCGCAGTTCCACCGCCGTGGAAACCTTGTTGACGTTCTGCCCGCCTGGTCCCGAGGCCCGCATGAAGCTTTCGGTCAGTTCGGCGTCGTCAATGGTGATGGTGGGCGTCAGGCGCACGGAAGGAGTTTTAACCTTAGAGTTTGCAATTTACGGAATTTTGCCAGCAACAGCGCAATCGGAAGCCGCGCGCAACGGCAGATTGCGGCAACACGTGCCCCTTCCTTATCATAGGCTGCTGTGCCCTGGCAGAGCCTGTGCGGAAGCCGCAAACCTTGGTATTGACCCTTAAGCGAAACCAAGCGGCGGGAAGGCACGAGCATGGCGAAGTGGCACTATGAACGCGACGGGCAGCCAAACGGGCCGGTGTCGGACGAGCAATTGCAGGCGCTGGCGCAGGCGCGCGTCGTGCACGGTGGCACGCGCGTGTGGCGTTCGGATTTCGCCGATTGGCGGCCGCTGGCGGAAACCGACTACGCCTTCAAGGATGCCCTGTCGCCACCACCGGTTTCGTCCGCAACGCCTTCATCTGGCGCAGCTGCACGGTACAATTCCGAACCTGATCCCTCAATTGTCAAACTCGACGAAGCCTCGCCGTTCAGATTCTTCACGCTCAACCTATCGCAGCGTTACGTCCAGTTCGAAGGCCGCGCCCGGCGCAAGGAGTACTGGTCGTACACGCTGTTCTGGGTTCTGACAGCCACCGCTTTGTTCCTGGCCGGGCTGATTGTCGACGCGCTGGTCGGCAACTTCAACGACGGGGCCGAACGCGGCCCAATCGCCGCGATCATACTTGTCGGCCTTTTCTACTTAGCAACTTTCCTGCCGAGCCTGGCTGTTATGATCCGCCGCTTGCATGACGTCGGTTTGACCGGCTGGCTGGTGCTAATCGCCCTGTTTCCCTATCTCGGGAGCTTGGCGCTGCTGGTGATGATGTTGCTGCCGACCGAAGCCACAGTTAACAAGCATGGTGCACCGCCTAAGCTCATCACCCGGTGACAGTTCCCGGCACCGAATCCGGCACGCCCGGATTGCGCCGGGTCGTGTTGATTGTCGCCGCGCTCAACCTTGCCTATTTCTTCGTTGAGGCTTCAGTGGCCTGGCGCATCGGCTCGGTGTCACTCTTCGCCGACGCAGTCGACTTCCTCGAGGACGCCGCCGTCAATGGCTTGATCGCGATCGCCTTGGATCGGGGCCCACGCCTGCGCGCCGCTGCAGCTATGGCATTGGCAGCGATTATTCTGGTGCCGGGATTCGCCGCCGCCTTGACGGCGATCGCCAAGGTGCTTGATCCAGTCGCGCCGGCCGCCCTGCCGCTCACACTTACCGGCATCGGTGCGCTCGGCGTTAACTTCACCTGCGCGCTGCTGCTCAGCCGCTACAAGTATGCGGCCGGCAGCCTGACCCGCGCTGCCTACTTGTCTGCCCGCAATGATGTCACTGCCAATGTGGCGATCATCGCTGCCGGACTGATTACGGCTGTCTGGCTTTCACACTGGCCGGATCTGATCGTGGGTAGCGCGATCCTGCTGATGAACGCCTTCGCCGCGCATGAGGTATACGAGAAAGCCCGCGCCGAATGGCAGGATGCGTCGGAAGCGCTAAACTAATGTGCTTCCAAAGTCTCTGCGTGGCGAATGAGCACGTGGCGTGAGCACGATGAAACGCTTCTTCTGACGGGCGGCCAGCATCGATTCCCAGCATCGATATGGTGTGTAGTGTTAGCCGGTCATTGCATTGTCGGATGCGTGCACTATGCCGGTCACAACCAGTGACGAAACGGGGGACCATGACCGCTGCTCCTGAAGAACTCTTGATCTGCAACGCCCGCATCGTCTTGGCCGACCGTGTCATCGAACAGGGCTGGCTGGCGGCTGCGCGTGGCTTGATTGTCGACCTGGGCGACGGCAAAGCACCGAAGGGCGCGCTGGATTTCAAGGGTGACGCGCTGATCCCTGGCCTCGTGGAATTGCATACTGACCATTTGGAACAGCATTTCCTGCCGCGCCCTGGCGTCACGTGGAACGCCATGTCGGCGGTGCATGCCTATGATGCACAAATGGCCGCGTCGGGCGTCACCACGGTGTTCGACTCGCTCAGGGCCGGCGGTGATGACGGCCGCGATATCTTCAGCGAATTCGCGGGTGAACTGCTCGACACGCTCGCGGCGGCACGCGCGGAGGGCAGCCTGCGCGCCGAGCATCTGACGCACCTGCGCTGCGAAGTCTGCGCTGACGATGTCATCGCTGGCGCCACGAACCTGCTCGCCAAGGGCCGCATCGGACTGATGTCGCTGATGGATCATACGCCGGGCCAACGCCAGTTCCGCGATGTCGAGCGGCTGAAGCAATATTACCGGGGCAAGCGCGGCATGAGCGATGCGGCGATCGAACAAATGATGGCGGAGCGGCACGCCCTGCATGCGCGCAATGCGATCCCGCACCGCCAGCAATTGTTGACGCTGGCCCGCCAGCATGGGGTCGCCATCGCCAGCCATGATGACGCGACGCTGGAACAGGTTGCGGAGGCAATCGCCGACGGCATCGCCATCGCCGAGTTTCCGACCACGGTGGAAGCGGCCGCCGCGTCGCACAGGGCTGGCATCAAAGTGCTGATGGGCGCACCCAATGTCGTGCGTGGCGGCTCGCATTCCGGTAACGTTGCCGCAGTCGAGCTGGCGCGCAACGGCACGCTGGACATCCTGTCGTCCGATTATGTGCCGGCCAGCTTGTTGCTCGCGGCCGACCGCCTGACACGCGAGGTGGCGTCGATTGGGCTGCCGGCTGCAATCGCCATGGTTACGCGCAATCCAGCTGAGGCCGCCGGCCTCGACGATCGTGGCGCGATTGCCAAGGGACTGCGCGCAGATCTGGTGCGCGTGTGGTTGGCGGGTAGTGTGCCAGTGGTGCGAGCGGTGTGGCGGCAGGGCGAGCGCGTGATGTGAGCCCGCCAGGAACACTTGTGCTGGTTGCCGGGCCGTCGGGCGCTGGCAAGGACACGCTGCTCGGCCGCGCCCGTTTGGCGCTTGGCAACGATCCGCGCTGCCACTTCGCGCGCCGCACCGTGACACGCGCCAGCAGCCAATGGGAAGACCATGACACGCTCGACGAAACGGCCTTTGCGCTCGCCAAAAGCGCTGGCCAGTTTTCGTTGACCTGGACGGCGCACGGGCTTTGCTACGGCCTGGACCGCGCCATCGAACAACGCGTTGCCGACGGCCAGATCGTCATCGCCAATGTCTCGCGCGCGGTCATCGGGCAGGCCCGTGAGCGCTTCCCCGATGTGCATGTCATCCTCATCGACGCCGATCCGGAGGTTCGCACCGCCCGCGTTCGCGCCCGCGGCCGTGAGCCCGCAGCCGCCAGCCGCCAGGGCGAGGGGCGGACGGCGCTCGACCCCGGCTTGTGTGAAACGGTGATCGACAATTCCGGCACAGTGGACGCGGCCGCAGCGCAGTTGGAACAGGTGCTGTGCGCCCTGATCGCGCGCCTTGGCGGAGATTGCAAAACCTGATTCTTCCGAGAAGCCAATAAGATCACTTGCGGAACAGGACGCGAACAGCTTATAATGTTCGTGATTTGTACAGCGAACTCTTCGCGGTTCCCTTTTCCGTTCGTCGTGAGGTGCCTCAGATGCTGACCGCTAAGCAGAAAGAGCTGTTGCTGCTAATTCAGAGCCGGCTGGCCGAAACTGGTGTGCCGCCGTCTTTCGAGGAAATGAAAGAGGCGCTTGACCTGAAGTCAAAGTCGGGAATCCACCGGCTGATCACGGCGCTCGAGGAGCGAGGCTTCATCCGCCGGTTGCCACACCGGGCGCGGGCGCTGGAAATTGTCAAACTGCCGGACAATATGCAGCCGTTTGGCGGGCAAACCAGGTCAGCGGATGGCGGTCCGCCAGCATTGCGTTCGGGGACGTCGGCGAGTGTGGTGTCGTTTAACGCGCCGCGCGTGGCTGAGCCGGCGCAACGGCTGATCAGCACGGTGCCGATGATGGGGCGGATCGCCGCCGGCGTGCCGATCGCCGCCATCCAGGACCACACCAAGGACGTCCATGTGCCGCCGGACATGATCAACTCGGGCGAGCACTTTGCGCTGGAGGTCAAGGGCGATTCAATGATCGACGCAGGCATTCATGAGGGTGACACGGTCGTCATCCGGCGCACCAGCACCGCAGAGAACGGCGCCATCGTCGTCGCCTTAGTCGATGACGAGGAGGCCACCCTCAAGCGGCTGCGCCGCAAAGGCAGCACTGTGGCGCTGGAGGCGGCCAACCCGCTTTATGAAACCCGCATCTTCCGGGCCGATCAGGTCGCCATCCAAGGTCAGCTCGTCGGCCTGCTGCGGCGCTATTAGGCAGGCTAGTACCCAACATCGTTGCCGCGTGGTGCACGCGGCAACCGCAACGACTGTTATCCCCTTGCCTTGTGCCCAGAGCAGTTCAATTCTCCCTCTCAACTTTTGGCATCAGCAAGAGGTGGTAGGCGGCTGAGTTGTACGGGCTTCCCGCAGGGCGCCCGCCTTGCCACAACCGTAACGCCTGCAGTTGCGGCAACACAGGCGCGCAGCGGCGCACCGCTACAGTGCGACTGCATCGCCAGAGGCGTTGCTTGCTGATCATCTGCCAGTATGTGGCGCGATTGGCGAGGTTGCTTGCTGCGCCTCAGCGCTCGCTGCCATCTGCGGCCAGGCCTCCGTCGTAGACGCGGAAATGGCGGCGGTCGGAATGCACGACGCGGCTGTGGCCGTGCGCGTGCGAGAACGGCGGTGGCTGGTTCGTCGAGGCGACCACGGCGTGCGGACGGCCATCGGGCCAGACCAAGTTAAAGCCGGTGATGTGCAATCTGGTGAACGGATCAAGTCCCAGCCATGGCGGTGATTGCGCGGTCGTCATGCAGCCGAGCAGCCGCGTGATTTCGGAGCCATTATGGACCAGTGGCAGCAGGATCATCTCGTAACCGACTTGGCGGCGCGGTGACGCCGTGGCGTCAAAGGTCACCACACCAACCGCACCATCATGAGCGGCGGTGTCGAGCACGCGGCCAACCACTTCCTGATCATCCGCTGACCAGAGCGACAGCATATCGAGATTGCGGAAATCGCGGCCGAACTGTTCACACACCCGTGTGCCGGCCAAGCGGAACACATAGTGCCGGCGCGCTTGACGCTCAAGAATGAACGTTTCCGGCAATATCGCGGTGATCCGTGACGGTTCAATCTCGAACCGGCGCGGCGCCAAACGTGGCCCCCGCACTTCGTTCCAATAGCTGAACAGTGCCTGGCTGGTCCGCTCTCTCATACGCAAACACTCCTGCCGGCGCCGTTTGGCGCCCGTCTTTTCGGTCACGTCACAACTGATATGGTTCCGACCCCATCCGTTGCGCTTAGACCTTGGGTAGCATCTCCTGTGCCAGCTTGGCCGCCAGTTTAGGGAATTCCTCATACGACGCGCCACATGGTTTCCACCGTTGGTTGACAGCTCCCCCACTTCACTTCCGCAAAGCCCTTCCCTTGCTGGCTGCTAAGGTTCACACTCTAGGTGGATGGGGGTTCCCCCGCTAAAAGG
>JANNSA010000757.1:0-4783 GCA_031402115.1 Hyphomicrobiaceae bacterium
CGCATGCCTTCAACCAGCGCCTCAGTCAGCACCTTGTACGGGATCCAGTCGCGACCAAGCAGGATGTTGACACCCTGCTCGATCTCTTCCTTCAGGCCGTCATAGAGATCGTCATGCATCTGCGCGACCAGGTCGGCATCGGACAGTGCATTCAGATCAATGTCATCGTCGGCCATAAGAAGCTCCCTCTAGAAGCACATGCGCAGTGAGACCGTTTTGCTTACTGTCGCGGACGCCGTCAAGGCGGCGCCCACTGCGACATCGCACCCGTCTCTGGGCGACTTGAGCCAGTGACGGGATGAGAACGGGGGCAGGGGAACCGGGGACACAAGGAGGAGCCGGGGACACAAAACTTAACTCGGTTGCACCGGCCTTGGACCAATCGTGCCATTGCGGTGCCGAATCAGGTCGTGTGTCCCCTGCCTTGCGCGCCCTTAGATCCCCTGCGCCTTAGACCGCTTCGCTGCTGCGGCGGGCCCAGGTCGGCAGGCTGCGGCCGTCAGTGCTGACCTTGAAGGCACTGGCATCGCCACGTGGTGGCCGCGAGCCGTTCTTGACGGGTTCGCGGCGAGACGCATGTTCCGGCTTGGCGCGGTCATGCGGCGCTGTCCGGCGCGGCTCTGAGCGATTGGCATCGGGTCGGTTAGCATCTGCACGCCGGGCGTCGGGCTTACCGGCCCCAAACCGTGCGCTACGAGCCGGACGGGCGTCGCCACCGGCAGGCACGGCTGACCGGTCAGTCCGGTGGGAGTCTGAACGAGCGCGTGGTGCGACCGCCGGACGCGATGGCGACCGCTCACGCGGTGGCCGTGGTTCCGCAGTTCGCAGTTCCGTGGGGCGTTGTTCAGTGATGCGAACACTCTCGACCCGCTCGGCGCGATCCATGGCTGGCGCCGGGCGCGAACGCCCTGCGGCTGGCCGGGCAACACGCAAGGCCTGGCGCGCATCGCCGCCGCGCGGGGATTGGCGTGCGTCACCGCCACCCGCCGAACGGCCACGGCCACCTCGGCCGCCGCGCTGATCACGGGCCTTAACGTCGTCGGCTCGTGTTGACAGCGGGGTGGCATCGACGCTCAGCGCTGCATCGCCGCGCCGGTCTTCCGATGGGATCGTCTGGTGCGTCAGCCGTTCGATGTCGCGCAGCAGGCTGCGTTCATCGCCAGAGCACAACGTGATCGCCATGCCCGAGGCCCCGGCACGCGCCGTGCGGCCGATGCGGTGCACATAGCTCTCGGGCACATCCGGCAGTTCGAAGTTCACGACATGGCTGACCTGATCGATGTCAATGCCGCGTGCCGCGATATCCGTGGCAACCAGCACATTGACCTTGTCGGCCTTGAACTCGGACAAAGCCCGCTCGCGCTGACCCTGACTCTTATTGCCGTGGATGGCGGCGGCGTTGATGCCCGAGGCCGTCAGGTGTTGCGCCACCCGGTCGGCGCCGCGCTTGGTGCGGGTGAACACCAGGGTGCGGCTCATTTCCTTATCAGCCAGCAGGTCGACCAGCAGTGCCCGCTTCTTGGCGTGCTCGACATGGATGACCTTCTGTTCGACGCGTTCGACCGTTCGACCGTGCGGCGCTACCGAAACCTGCACGGGATCGCGCAGCAATTCCTTGGCGAGCTTGCCGATTTCCGATGGCATGGTGGCTGAGAAAAACAGGTTCTGGCGCTGCTTTGGCAATTGCGCGACGACCTGCTTGATCGGCTTCAGGAAGCCGAGATCGAGCATCTGGTCGGCTTCGTCGAGCACGAAGATTTCAGTGTGGCCGAGCAGGATGGCGCGGTTCTCGGTATGATCGAGCAGGCGGCCGGGCGTCGCCACCAGCACGTCAACGCCGCGCGCCATGCTCTCGAACTGTGGCCGGTAGCCAACGCCGCCGAACACGACGGCGACCTTGAGGCCGAGGAACTTGCCATAGGTGCGGAAACTGTCGCCGATCTGCGTCGCCAATTCGCGCGTTGGCGACAGGACGAGGACTCGGCAGCCCTTAGGCGGCGCCGGGTTACGATTGGCGGCTAAACGATGCAGGATCGGCAGCGCGAAGGCAGCGGTCTTACCGGTGCCAGTCTGAGCGATGCCAAGCAGGTCATCGCCAGCCATGACGGAGGGAATCGCCTGCGCCTGGATTGGCGTTGGCTCGGTGTAACCCTCAGCGGTCAAGGCGCGCAGAAGGGGCTCGCTGAGCCCCAGAGTAGTAAAAGTGGTCAAGTGAGTACTTTCTGAAGATTAGGACAGGCGCACAGCTTGGCGGCTCCCGCGTTTCAAGCGCATGGGAGACCAAATTAGACAGCGGCGCTGTCTGCATGCGACGCCCCGCGTGGCCTGGGCCGTCACTGCGTTGGAAGGGATTGAGAGCGCTCGACAGGAGAACCGGGGATACAACCCCTGACTGGTTCTTTCACGCATCTGGAGCGTCTAAGCCGCTGGCAAGAGCCACCGGCCCCTGGGGTGTCTCACGGTTCGTGCTGCATTGCAACCAGAAACGAGTGGAGAGGGAACTCGTTGGCTGACTTCGCCCAGGAAACGACCTGCTGAACCAGCGGCTAGTCGGCGCTACAACTCTGTGACAATATGTCATACGGACATACCCTATGTGTCCGTTTTGACCAACAAAACCAGGAGACTGTGATGTTGAAAGCGTGGCTGCCGCTGATCATTTCGACAATGATGCTGAGCTCGCCAGCCCTGGCGGCACCAAACAGGACACCCAATGGCGACGGCATTGTGTCGTGCAGCTGCGGCTGCAACGCTGGCAAGGGCAACTACACCAAGACCTTTACCTGGAGCGGCACACGCTCAGGCTGCCAGGGCTATAGCGGCGGTGGATGCGCCGTCATTGAAGGCGGCAAAGTGAAGAAAGGTGAATTGAGCTCATGCGATGTCATCGTCTATATAAAGAAGCCGGGCAAACCAATCGGTGGCAAAGTAAAGGGCGTCTTCAAAGCCAACTGATACAGCCGTAACGGATTCGATGTGATCGGGCGCGGTGCGTCGCCCATCGGAGAGCAGTACTGTCGGCAGGCGACGCCTCGCATCGACCGTGGCTGTGTTTGCGTTCGTCGTCGTTCGGCGGCAGTAACAGCCACGATAGCCGCAACCGGATCGTGAACCGCACTACGCCATGCGTTATACTTTCCCTGAGATCACTGACATCGAGGCCGTCCGCCGTCTTGTTGAGGGTGCGGAGGGCTTCATGGTCGTACGGCGCGACGACAACATCGTGTTCTGCTACGCCTACAGTTCGCCCGAGGTGTTCCCTCCGGTAGAAACTTGGGCGGACGCCGTGCGCCGCGAGTGCCGGGGGCTGGCCTTCAACGCCGCCGGTCAACTGATCTCGCGGCCCTACCACAAATTCTTCAACGTCGGCGAGCGCCCCGAGACGCTGCCCGAACTTGTCGACCTCAGCGAGCCGCACGTGATCCTGGAAAAGCTCGACGGCTCCATGATCCGGCCGATGCCAACGGCGGATGGCTACCGGCTCGGCACCAAATCTGGCGTGTCACTGCTGTCGCATCAGCCGGAAGCATTCGTCGCCGCGCACCCCGCCTACGACGTCTATATCCGCGCCGAGATCGACCGTGCCCGCACGCCGATCTTCGAATGGTGCTCGCGTCAGCAGCGCATCATCCTGGATCATCCAGCGGATCGCCTGGTGCTGACGGCGGTGCGCGAGAACCGCAGCGGCCGCTATCTTCCGCTGGCTGCATTGCGCGCCGAGATTGCGGCGAACCCAAACTTCGCCGGTATCGAGATCATCCGCGACTATGCCGGCACCACCGCGAGCATGGCCGCGCTGATCGCCGAAACGCGGGCGCTGGAGGGTGCCGAGGGCTACGTCATCCGCTTCGCTGATGGCCACATGGTCAAGCTGAAGGGCGTTTGGTACGTCACCCGGCACCGCGCCCTGGACGGCCTGTCGCGCGAGAAAGTGGTGATCGCGACGTTGCTGGAAGGCGCCGCCGACGATGTCAAGCCGCTATTGCCCGACGAGGCGCGCACCAAGCTGGAGGCGTTCGAACGGCGCTTCTGGGCCGCGATCGAGGCGCAGGTGGCTGGTCTGAACGAGCTGTTTGCCGAGGCCAAGGCGCGTTACGGCGACGACAAGAAGGCCTTCGCTCTCGGCATGGCGCAACAGCTCGACCCGCAGATCCGAACCTTATTGTTCAGCCATTGGGCTGGTGGCGAACTGCGCGCGCTCCTGCTCGCTCACATCGCCAAGAACGCCAACACCTCCACCAAGCTTGACCGCGTCCGCTGGGCCTTCGGCGACGAGCGCTGGGATTTCGCGTTTGATGGCGACGCGTGAGAGCGGTGGTTGGCTATCGCGATGCCAAACACAGGTCCAACGACGGGCCCAACGACGGGCTTGTGTCCGATGGCACAAATGGCTAAAGTAGTGAAAATAACTACAAGCGTGATGGGCGATGACCAAGCAGGTGACAGCGGCGGAAGCAAACCGGAACTTCTCCGGTCTGCTCAGGGATGTTGCGACAGGTGATACGATCGTAGTGACGTCACACGGGCGCCCGGTCGCGAAGATCACGGCGTTCGACGAAGGCGGTGCGACTTTCGAGACGGAAGCGCGATCTCAAGCGGTCAAGCGCCTGTGGGAGCGGCTCGCCAAGCAACCGGCACTGAACCTCGGCAAGATGTCTCGCGACGAGATTTACGACTTTCTGCTGAAATGAGAGTAGCGCTCGACACCAATATTCTCGCCAATGTCGAGCGCGTCGATGACGACCAGCGGTACGACCGCGCGGCGTCGATCATCAAGGACATC
>JANNSA010000758.1:0-3923 GCA_031402115.1 Hyphomicrobiaceae bacterium
CCCGATCGGCGGCGTGGCTGACTGCTCGTCCATCTTTACCCTCCCGAGCCTCACGATGGCTTCAGCATGTCTCGTCCTTCGGTTGCGGCAGTCGGAAATCGGAAGTCGGCAGTCGGCTCGCGCCATCTTTGCCTGACCATCCTTTGATCCCGTCCCGCCAACCCTTTCTTCCAATTTCCGGCTGCCGATATCCGACCGCCGAAACTACAGTTTGATCTCAACGTCGACGCCGGCCGCAAGGTCCAGCTTCATCAGCGCATCGACTGTCTGCGGGGTCGGATCAACGATATCCAACAAGCGCTTGTGGGTGCGGATTTCAAACTGTTCGCGGCTCTTTTTGTCGATATGCGGCGACCGGTTGACCGTAAATCGTTCGATCCGTGTCGGCAGCGGAATTGGACCCCGGACATCGGCACCAGTGCGCTTGGCCGTGTTGACGATCTCGCGCGTCGAGGCATCGAGGATGCGATGGTCAAACGCCTTAAGGCGAATGCGGATGTTTTGGGCGCTCATCGGTTCGTCTCTATCTTGGAATCAATAAGTTCGGGCGGGTCAGCGGCAGTACCGCGACCGGCCAACCCGGCCGGCAGAAAAGAGCACCCTGAAATCGGGTGCTCTCAGCATCAATGTCTACTCAAGGATCGTCGCGACGACGCCAGCGCCGACCGTGCGGCCACCCTCGCGGATGGCGAAGCGCAGGCGCTCTTCCATGGCGATCGGTGTAATGAGTTCAACGATGAAGCTGATATTGTCGCCCGGCATCACCATTTCGGTGCCTTCCGGCAACTGCACCACACCCGTCACGTCGGTCGTGCGGAAGTAGAACTGCGGGCGGTAGTTACCAAAGAACGGCGTATGACGGCCACCCTCTTCCTTGGTCAAGATGTAAGCCTCGGCCTTGAACTTCTTGTGCGGCTTGATTGAGCCGGGCTTGCACAGCACTTGGCCGCGCTCAACGCCTTCACGATCAACGCCACGCAGCAGCGCGCCGACGTTGTCGCCAGCCTCACCCTGGTCAAGCAATTTGCGGAACATCTCGACGCCGGTGACCACCGACTTCGAGGTGTCACGAATGCCGACGATCTCGACTTCTTCGCCAACCTTGACGATGCCGCGCTCAATACGGCCGGTGACAACAGTGCCGCGGCCCGAAATCGAGAACACGTCCTCGATCGGCATCAGGAACGGCTTGTCCTTGGGACGCTCCGGCTGCGGAATATACTTGTCGACGGCTTCCATCAGCGCCAAGACGGCATCACGGCCAAGCTCAGGCTGCTTATCTTCCAGCGCACACAGTGCCGAACCTTTGACGATCGGAATGTCATCGCCAGGGAAGTCATACTTGGAAAGCAACTCGCGGACTTCCATCTCGACCAGCTCAAGCAGCTCCGGATCGTCAACCAAGTCGACTTTGTTCAGGAACACCACCAGGGCCGGCACGCCGACCTGGCGGGCGAGCAGGATGTGCTCGCGGGTCTGCGGCATCGGGCCGTCGGCAGCCGACACGACCAGGATCGCGCCATCCATTTGGGCGGCGCCGGTGATCATGTTCTTCACATAGTCGGCGTGACCAGGGCAATCGACGTGCGCGTAGTGGCGGGCGGTCGTCTCGTACTCGACGTGCGCCGTGTTGATCGTAATGCCGCGCGCCTTCTCTTCCGGCGCCTTATCGATCTGATCATAGGCCATAAACTTGGCTTTGCCAGTCTCGGCGAGGATCTTCGTGATCGCGGCCGTCAGCGACGTCTTGCCGTGATCGACGTGGCCGATCGTGCCGATGTTGCAATGCGGCTTATTGCGTTCGAATTTTTCCTTGCCCATCCGACTTCTCCGTTAGGAACTCGATCTTCTCGTCTCTAGCTTCGCGGCGTCCAATCCGGTCATCCGGACTTCCACCCGACCTGTCCGGCTCGCCTTGACGCGCTCCAGCCTGGTCCCGTCATTCGTCTACGGCGCCCGTTGCCAGGCACCGAAACCCTTACGAGGCGTACTTCGCTTGCACTTCGGCAGCGACTGCCGACGGCACCTGCGCGTAGTGCGAGAACTGCATCGTGAACTGCGCGCGCCCTTGGCTCATCGAGCGCAATTGACTGACATAGCTGAACATATTTGCCAGCGGCACCAGCGCCTTGACGACGTTGGCGTTGCCGCGCATGTCCTGGCCCTGGATCTGTCCGCGTCGTGAATTCAAGTCGCCGATCACCGAGCCCGTGAACTCTTCCGGCGTCACGGCTTCCACCGCCATGATCGGCTCAAGCAGCTTCGGTCCTGCCTTGGCGAAGGCCTCCCGCATGCACATGCGCGCCGCGATTTCGAACGCGATGGCACTTGAGTCAACCTCGTGATAGGCGCCGTCGATCAGGGTCACCTTGACATCGAGTACCGGGAAGCCAATCAGCGGCCCTGAGCTCATGACACTTTGAACGCCCTTTTCGATCGCCGGAACGAACTCCTTGGGAACCGAACCACCAACCACTTCGTTGATGAATTCCATGCCCTTGCCGGGTTCATTCGGCTCGACGATCATCTTGACACGACCGAACTGGCCAGTGCCGCCGGTCTGCTTCTTGTGTGTGTAGTCGTTCTCAACTTTGCGCGTGATCGACTCGCGATAGGCAACCTGCGGCGCGCCAATCGTGGCATCGACCTTATAGGTGCGGCGCAGGATATCGACCTTGATTTCAAGATGCAGCTCGCCCATGCCCTTCAGGCGCGTCTGCCCAGACTCGTGATCGACCGATACGCGGAACGACGGATCTTCCTTGGCCAGCTTGTTCAAAGCCACGCCCAGCTTTTCCTGGTCGGCCTTCGACTTCGGCTCGATCGTGATCTCGATCACCGGCTCGGGGAAGTTCATTTTTTCCAGGATGATCGGCTTGTTCGGATCGCACAGCGTGTCACCCGTCACGGTGTCCTTGAGGCCAACCAGCGCCACGATGTCGCCGGCATAGGCCTCGTCGATTTCCTCACGTTCATTGGCATGCATCAGCACCATGCGGCCAATCCGTTCGGTCTTGCCGCCGCGCGACGTATTCATCACGGCCGTGCCCTTGGCAAGCTTGCCGGAATAAATGCGGCTGAAGGTCAGCTGACCGTATTGGTCGTCCATGATCTTGAACGCCAGCATCGACAACGGCTCGCTATCGAGCGGCAGCCTTACGATCTCGGCGTCGGTCTTGATGTCGATGCCCTTGGTCGGCGGAATGTCGACCGGGCTAGGCAGGTAATCGACAACGGCATCCAGCAGCGGCTGTACGCCTTTATTCTTGAACGCCGAGCCACACAGGATCGGATACCAGGCACCGGTCACGACGGCCTTGCGGATCAGCGACTTCAGGGTCGCCTCGCTCGGCTCCTTGCCATCAAGATAGGCTTCCATGGCGGCTTCATCGAGCTCGACAGCAGCCTCCACCAGCGCCAGCCGGTACTCCACGGCCAGCTCTTTCAGCTCTTCCGGAATTTCGATGTCGCTGAATTCAGCGCCCAGCGTCTCTTCCTTCCAGATCACACCCTTCATGCGGACCAGATCAATCAGGCCGCGGAAATCGTTCTCGGCGCCGATCGGCAGCTGAATCGGTACCGGTTTGGCGCCGAGCCGCGTCTTGATGTCAGACAGGCACTGGAAGAAGTCGGCGCCGGTTTTGTCCATCTTGTTGCAGAAGACGATGCGCGGGACGTTGTACTTATCGCCTTGACGCCAGACGGTTTCGGTCTGCGGCTCAACGCCCTGATTGGAGTCCAGCACGCACACGGCGCCGTCCAGGACGCGCAAGGACCGCTCAACTTCAATAGTGAAGTCAACGTGGCCGGGCGTGTCAATGATGTTCAGGCGCTTGCCGTTCCACAACGCCGTGGTCGCGGCCGACGTGATGGTAATGCCGCGCTCTTGCTCCTGCTCCATGAAATCCATGGTCGCGGCGCCG
>JANNSA010000759.1:0-4297 GCA_031402115.1 Hyphomicrobiaceae bacterium
CCTCACGCCCTTCGGCGCCCGGCTACGCGCTTCAACGTTCGATGAGCAGACGGAACAATGGCACGTGCTCACGGGCGAAATGAGCTTTGTCGGCCCACGTCCGCTGCTGATGGGTTATCTGCCTTTGTACTCGCTTGAGCAAATGCGCCGGCACGCGGTCAGGCCGGGCATCACCGGCTGGGCTCAGGTCAATGGCCGCAACGCCATCAGCTGGGATGAGCGGTTCGCGCTCGATGTCTGGTACGTCGACAACCGCTCGCTGGCGTTGGACGTGCGCATCCTGGCACTGACATTGGCGCGTGTCGTGCGGCGTGATGGCGTATCTGCGGCTGGCCACGCCACGATGCCGCCGTTTGCCGGATCAGATGATCCGGCGGTGGACTTCACCAAGACTTGAATACGGCGGCAGCTATATTACTTGCAAATGCAGTTATTCTTGCCGCATTCGCTGCACAGGTACACAACAGCTTCTCGGTCCGCCCAGGAGCTGCACTTTCAGCTTCCAGGAGACAAGACTCCCATGCGTTCATTCACCACCGCTGCGCTCGTTGCGTTCGGAGCAAGCCTTGCTGCCAGCTCATTGCCGGTTGCTGCTGCGCCGCTGACGTTCACGTGCGACCCGGGACACACTGCGGTCCGCGCCAGCTGGACTCATGCCGGATTCTCGACCCAGAGCGCCGGCTTCCACAATCCAGAATGCAAGCTGGTGCTGGATGAGGCTGACCCAGCCAAGAGCTCGCTCAGCGTCAAGATCAAGGTAGCCAGCATTTCTACCGGCGTACCTGATCTCGACAAGCACTTGAGCAGCCCAGACTTCTTTGACGCCGCCAAGAACCCCGAGATAAGTTTCGAAAGCACCAGTGTTAAGGTGATGGAGAAGTCAGCCGAGGTCGCCGGTAACCTGACCATTCGCGGCACCACCAAGCCAGCGACGCTGAAAGTCTCACTGGTCAATATGGGCGAGCATCCCGTCGGTCAGTTCTTTGACTACTACAAAGGCAAGTGGGCCGGGTTCGATGCGACGACCACAATCAAGCGCAGCGATTTCGGCATGAACATGATGGTGCCGGTCGTGTCCGACGACATCGCCATCAGCATCAGCACGGAAATGAAGGGGCAGTAGACTGATGCTGCCTGCTTCCGCGCGCGATAGGGGCGGGCAGCAACTGTCAGTTTGTCACTTCACCACCGTGCAGCGGGGAAGTGGGAAGCTTGGCATGACAAGCAGCGACGTGTCGGCGTCGGACAGGCCGGAGGGCTCAATCTCACTGAAGTAGGTGATGACCTCACCATTCTCCAACCCGACCGATACCCGAATAATGGCAGCGGCGGGCGCAGCGCCAATCTTGGCTTTGCGCATGCAGCTGAGCGCCAGTGAGATGTTGATCTCGCCGCCGCCAGCCGCCCCCGGCATGGTCTTCAGCGCCAGATTGTAACAGGCTTTCACCTGGTCTTTGTCCGGCAGGTGCACAGCAGCCTTGCCAGCGGCGCGGATCCCGATGATCTGTTCGCGCGTTTCACGCGATGCCGGGATCGTGACTGAACCGCGCCAGGAACCACCGGCGAGTTCCAACGTCCCCTCGGCGGCACCGCGATAGGTCACCGTGAAACGATCTGGTTCAAGCAACTTGCCATTGGCGTCGATGCGGTCAGCGACGCAAGCCATGGCCAAAGCCGGTTCGGCATTGGCCGCTGTTGGCGACAAGGCGGGCGCAAGCAAGGCTATGGCCAGTGTCGCGAATTGGCAGCATTGCCGGACATGGGACATTGGCAAACGCTATTCTCGCCCACGATTTAGCGTCGTTTGGTGACGCACAACTCTAGCTCCACATCGTCAAGTCACGATGCGGAGCGCCACAATCTACAACGCGCCCGGGCGGCCGACGACGGTGACGAGCAGCGTGTCCGGCGAGGCGAAGCGGCGGGCTACGCGCTTGACGTCGGCAAGCGTGACGGCCTCGATCAGGCTGTTGCGCTTGTCGACATAATCGATGCCCAGTTCGTCGAGCTGGATGCCGAGCAACTGGCTGGCGATCTTGTTGCTGCTGTCAAAGCGCAGTGCGTAGGAGCCGGTCAGGTATTGCTTGGCGTCCTGTAGTTCGGCTTCGGTTGGGCCTTCCGCCTCCATGCGCCCGAGTTCGCGCTTGATGATTTCCAGCGACTTGCCGATGCCCGCCGTCTTGGTCGCGACGCCGCCAGCGAACACCGACGAGTCGTCGAACGTCGCCAGATATGAATAGACTGAATAGGCGAGGCCGTTCTTTTCGCGCACTTCTTCCATCAGCCGGGATGTCAGACCGCCACCGCCAAGGATGTAGTTGGCGATGAAGGCAGGGATGAAGTCGGGGTCATTGCGGTCGATGCCAACCTGGCCGAAGGTCGCCACTGACTGCGACACGTCCATGTCGATGGTCGTCAGCTTCGGCCCCTTGATGGGCGTAACCTTGGCGATCGCTGTCAGCGTCGCCTTGGCCGGCAGATCGCCGAACACCTTATCCAGCAACTTGCCGAGTGCTGCCGCGTCGATGTCACCAACCACGGCGATCTTGACGTTGTCACGAGCAAAGACGCGGCCTTGATAGGCGTGCAGATCGGCTGATTGGATTTTCGGAAGGCTTTCGACCGTGCCGTTGACGGGTCGGCCATAGGGGTGGCCAGCGAAGGCTTCGGCATACCAAGCCTTGGAAACGATCTTATCCGGATCCTTGGCATCAAACGCCATACCCGCCTGCATTTGCTTGCGCATGCGCTCGACCGCATCGGCGTCAAAGCGCGGCTTGGTCAGCGCCAGCTTAAGCAGTTCGCTGGCCGGCTCCAGATTTTGTGTCAGGGATTGAAACGAGCCGGTAAATTCGTCGAGACCGGCGTCGGTGCTCATGCGCATCGCCAGTTCCTCAGCCCGCTGCTGAAAGGCCTGAGCAGTCAGATCGCCCGCCCCTTCGTCCATCATCGCCGTCATGAAGTGTGCGACGCCGCCCTTATCGGCCGGATCCTGCGCCGAACCGCCCTTGAAGCCGAACTGCATGCTGACGAGCGGCAGGCCGTGCTCCTCCACCAGCCAGGCCTCGATGCCGCCGGGACTCGTCACAGTCTGGATTTTCATGGCAGCGGTGGGTCCTGTGGTCAAAGCGGTGAGGAGCAAAGCGGCGGCAATGGCGACCACTGACTGCCGCGACCGGGCGCGCACATCACGGCAACCGAACAGACTGGGGCCAAACAGACTGGGGCCAAACAGATTGAGGCCAAACAAATTGAGGATCGTGCAGCGCATCACTTCTGTACCTTGTTGGCTAAGCTATAGCGTCGGCACCAAAACACTTCGAACAACCGAAGAAACCCATAAGTCAAAGCCATAGCTTCTTGCGTATTTGTAGGGTGCGAAAGGCCTTCTTCAGGCCGTATCGCACCAAAGCGGGCAGCAAAGTCGGCCTATCGTGCGATACGGCGAAGACGCCTGTCGCACCCTATTTCGGCGCTGCTTACCCCTTACTCGGTGCAGCACTGGCTTCCATCGGCTCCTTGGCGGGTAACAGCCGGCCGGTGACGGAGCTTTTGATCGTCAGCCACTTTTCGCCAGCCTTGCGCACATCCTCCAGTGTAACTTCCTGCAGGCGCTTCGGCCAACCTTCGATCTCAGCGATTGTAACGCCATTGGCCACGCCCCAGCCATAGCGCCGCGCCAGGCTCGACTGGTTGTCGCTCTCGTAAACGTAGTCGGCGATGTAGGCGTTGCGGGCGCGATCAAGCTCAGCCTGCGAGATGCCCTTTGCCAGGCCATCGGCGAGCACGGCATCAATGCCGGCTTCCAGCTCCGCCAGCGTGACGCCGTCATTGGCGACCCCGTACACCACGATCCGGCCGGAATCCAACGCGTCGCCCGAATAGTAGCCTTCCACCGTGGAAGCCTTGCCCTGCTCAACAACGAGCGTGCGATAGGCGCGGCTGGTGGCGCCCGACATCAGCACTTTCATCAGAAGTTCCAGAGCTTCCGCCTCGCGCGGCTCAGCACTATTGGCAGCCGGAGCTTGATAGTAGCGCATCACAGTTGGCTGGCCGGCATTCGGGTCGATCAGTTCGATGCGGCGTGGCGCCAGCGGCAGCGGGTCACTTGGCCGGGCGGCGCGCAGAGTCGCGGGGTTGGCCGCGAGCTTGCCGTAAGTGTTCTTGGCCAGTTCCAGCACATCTTTGGGCTCGACATCGCCCGACACCACCAGGATCGCGTTGTTCGGCGCGTAATAGCGCTTGTAGAAGGTCGTGGCGTCGGAATGGCTCAGCTTAGCGATCTCGTGCTCCCAGC
>JANNSA010000760.1:0-9222 GCA_031402115.1 Hyphomicrobiaceae bacterium
CATAGAGCAGGCATCAGCCAGGATGTGCTCGAGCGTGACATCCTTGTAAGCACGCGCATGCACAGTGGTGACCACCTGATGCCAGAGCACGCCTGTGCGCATGACGTTGCGTTTCTCGGCCGAATGCACGAAGTTGCGCCGCTTGCGCGCCAGCTCAAAGGCAACGCAGGCGATGCGGTCGATCTCTGAAGTTGTATACACCTGAGTATCAACGGCGCGCTGCTCCCCGTTCTCCAGCGTCACGATTTCCTTGGGCTCACCGAAATAGACGCCACCGGTCAGCTCACGGACAATCAGGATATCGAGCCCATCGACCAAGTCGCGCTTCAGCGACGACGCGTCGGCCAGTGCCGCGTGGCAAATCGCCGGTCGCAGGTTGGCGAACAGACCGAGTTCTTTGCGCAGGCGCAGCAGCCCAGCTTCCGGCCGCGCCTCGTAGGCCACCTTGTCCCATTTCGGGCCGCCAACCGCGCCAAACAGCACCGCGTCGGCCTGCAGCGCCTTGGCCATGGTCGCGTCGCTAACCGCCTGGCCATGGCTGTCATAGGCCGAGCCGCCAACCAGGCCGGTTTCCAGATTGAACGCCGTTCCCTGCTGCTGGCCGAGCCAAGCCAGAATCGCGCTTACTTCGCCCATCACTTCGGGGCCAATGCCATCGCCCGGCAGCATCAACACGTCAAAACTCGCCATAGCTCCCAATCCACCTGTTGCCGGCCACCGGTTGCTGGCCGCCTGTTGCTGGCCGCCTGTTACTGGCCGCATGTTGCTGGCCCCGCGTCTGCTGCCGGCGGGTGTAGCGGCTCTTGGAGTGGTTGTCAGCCGCAACAAGCCATGCATGACAGCGCCGCTGGTTGTAGGCTACGGCCGGCGTCACTGCATTCGATGCGCGCAACGGAGCCAGTCATGAGCGAGTCCTTTGACATTGCGGCCTGCCGCAACTGGATTGGCCGCGAGCAGCGCACCTCGGATTGTGTCACGCCGGGTCTGGTGCAGCGATTCAACGCGACATTTGATGGGCCCGCCGATGCCCCGGAGCATGGCGCCCTTGCACCCTTGGGCATCCATTGGTGCCTGGCCCCGCTCGCCGCGCCGACGGCGGCGCTCGGCTCTGATGGGCATCCAGCGCGCGGCGGCTTCCTGCCGCCAATCCCGCTGCCGCGCCGCATGTGGGCGGGGAGCCAGCTGACGTTTGGCGCGCCGATCCGCGTTGGCGACGTGGTCGAGCGCGCCTCACGCATCGAGGCTGTCACGCACAAGCAGGGGCGGACCGGCCCGCTCGGCTTCGTTACCATCCAGCAAACCCTCACTGTCGCCGGCGTCCCGGTCGTTGAAGAGCGGCAGGACCTCGTCTTTCGTGGTCTCGAAAGCATCACCGAAGCGGCGGAGCGAGAGGCTGCCAGCCCGCCAGCACGCCAGCCTGCACTGGCCCAATCGAGCAAGACTGTCGCCGTCAGCGAAGCGCTGTTGTTCCGCTACTCGGCGCTAACCTTCAATGGCCATCGCATCCACTATGACCGCCGCTACTGCACGGACGTGGAACACTATCCCGGCCTGGTGGTGCATGGCCCCTTGCAGGCGACATTTTTGTTGCACTTCGCAGCTTTACTGCGTGGCGGCCAGCCACCGGTGCACTTTGCCTTCCGCAGCACCGCACCGCTGTTCGACGGCACGCCCTTCAATATGGCCACCGCCGAGACACCGGACGGATTGCGGCTATGGACAGCCAACGCCGCTGGGCAGGCCGCGATGACGGCGGCGGCGACGTGGTGAGCGGCCCCGCCGGCAACCGGCGGCTCACCAACACGTCGGCGCGGCAGGGCCGAGGCCAAGTACAATCCCGAAACAGCGAGGCGGTTGAAAGTTCCGCCATGAACGGGGAAATCAACGGACTGAGCCAGAACACCAGAGACGCAACCCGAACCATGCGCGGACCTGTGTGGCTTGAAGCGAGGAGCGGCGACTAAGCCGTTGGATGGGCGAATGAGTTTGTTGCAAAGCAGAACCATTCACCGGCCGGGGAGCCGCGCGCTCACCATGACCGAAACTGCACCCTTGCTGCCCGCCCTGTCACCTGTTGCGGGCAAGTCGCTGATAGCTTGGTTTGATGGCGGCCGGTTGTCGTCGGATGGCGGCATCATCGTGTTGCGCGAGATCGCCGGGCGGTTGGCGCTGGCGTCCACGATCACCGCGCCGCTGCGCGATGCGCGCAATCCCGGCCAGGTCGTGCACAGCTTCGCCGCAATGGCCAAGGCGCGTATGCTGATGATCGCGGCGGGCTATGAGGATTGCGACGACGTCGATGCCTTGCGGACAGATCCCGCCTTCAGGATCGCCTGCGGGCGCGCGCCGGAAACCGGTGCAGATCAGATGAGCCAGCCAGCGTTGTCGCGGCTTGAGAACTAGGGCGATTGGCAGGTGCTGACACGGATCGGGCTGGGCATGATTGATCGGTTCTGCGCCAGCTTTGCCCAAGTTCCGGCGCGCATCGTGCTCGACATCGACGAAACCGATGATCCCGTTTATGGCGGCCAGCAGCTGGCGCTCGTTAACACCCACGCGGGCGGATAGTGCTTCCAGCCGATCCACAGCTTCGAGGCGGCGACGGGCAAGCCGGTGGTGTCGCTGCTCAAGCCCGGCAACCGGCCATCAGGCGGCGGGACGGCACGCGCGCTGCGCCATGTCACCAACCTGACGGGGCGCGCCAAGACTTTGTACGCGATGTTCTATTGCCAGCGCGGTGCGACCGAGAACCTGATCAAGAACATGAAGCGCGCGACCCGTTCCGACAAGACCGCCTGCCATCACTGGCAAGCCAACCAGTTTCGCCTGTTCCTGCACAGGGGCGCCTTCTGGCTGCTCAACGCATTGCGTCAAGCCGCACCACGACGTTCGGCCTGACGCGGCGCCATTTTCGAAACTATCCGGCGCTCGTTCATGAAAGTCGCTGCCCGTGTCCAGGAACTGAAAAGCGGGATCAGACTCGCTTTGCCGGCCCGCTATCCGCACGCCGCCATGCTGATCGCAATCACCGGCGCCATCACCGCAACAGGCCCATGACCGGCGCGGTGATGTCGCTGCACAGAGCCCCGATCGCCTACCCCAACACGTGCAAACAGTCCTGAAAACCATCACCGTCAACCCGGTTGATCCGTCATGCCGCGACGAATGCCGGCGTCGCTGACGAATAGTTCAGGAGAAGTGTTGGCTCGGCGAGCAAGTATTCGGATATGATTATGTCTGCATTTGGAACGTAATTGCAGCTGCCCTATTTGTAGCATCAAGTGCCAGCTTTCTCGGCGTTCTTCGCCTGCCCCTCCGAAAGCCTTGAATATCCACATATGCAAGTCACGAGGAGTTGATAAATGGCTGATACGCAAGTTGCGATGGGCAAACCTGAGTCTGGTCCAGTTGCCGACCTCGTCGATAAGGGTATTGATACCGCCGGAATGGCTGCCGCGGAGAGCAGCGTTCAGTCGTCGCGCCCGATCCATCGCAAACGTCGAGATGCGGAGAAAGCGGAAGTCGGTCGCTCGATCATTTAAGCGTCGAGATTGAGGCGAAGAACCAGCCGCTCTACCTCTTTGAGCGGACTCAAAACAAAATAGTGCAACTGTCGGCCCGAGCGGCTCACCAAATCAGGATCAGCGCCAGATCAGTCCCAGTCCGGATGCCAACCCGATGACCATGAGCAGGGTTCCACCCGCAACGAACATCGCGGGACCACGTTGCGCCATGGCCATCGACCGCAAGCCGATCTGAGGAAGCAAGAGCGCGACGGTGCACTTGACGAGCAGCATCCAGCCAAAGAGCGTGAGCAGCACACCCGGTCCGCTCCAGACTTGGTGCAGTGTCACCACGACAAGGGCCGGCCACAGTTCCCAGGTCATGGTTCTTGTGAATACGCCGGCTTCCCCTCGCTCATACAGCGCTGCAAAATAGTCTTGCCATACAAGGGGCTGCAGCACGTGCGAGAGGCCGGTGAGCGTGCAGCCGATGCCCATCATCAGTTGCACCGCGGATTGCGCATCGGTCACGATTGGCCAGGTCATCGCCGGCTCCGGCTTGGCCGCGGCTCGATTTCGAGGCGGTAGCCTCTCAGCCCGGCCAGCGGAGACAAGGCAGCAAACAAAAGTTTCTGCACGAAGATCGGAATACCCGCCAGATAGAGGTGGTCCCTGTAGCGATGCAGCACCAGCGCGATCAGCAGCAGATGCGGGTCGCCCTTGGCCGAGAACCATTGCGGTTGGTTCTGCGCCAGTGTCGCGAAATTCTTGAATAAGCGCAGATGCTGCTCGGCTGGTAGGAATTCCACCGTCGCTTCGGTCGGTCCGGCGTCGGCATTCCTGAAGTGATGCGGCGTGCCGGCCGGGATGGTGATGGATTTGCCCGCTTCGGCAAACTGCTCGACGCCGCGCATTACAACGGCGAGGCGGCCCGACTTCACCGTGAACGTTTCGCTCGCACCGGGATGGACGTGCACGAGCGCGTTGCCGCCGCCCGAACCGCCCGGCGCCAGGATGACGTCGAAGCGCGCCACCGCAGGCTCGTTCTCGCCTGTCGGAAAGACGAATGTCTCGCCGTTGAAGGCGTTGACGAGCCGCAGCTCGAGCAGTGCTGCTGCGTGCGGATTGTCGGCGTTGGCCGTCATGGAAGGGCGGACATACGTGCGAGGCTCGTTCATGGCGCACGTCTCCCAACCACGAGCGACGTGATGGCGGCGGGCGGGCTGGGCAGGGTTCGCACGTCAGCGAGACCATGGTCGAACAACAGTGCCTCCATCCCGCTTGCTGTGGTCAAAACCCCGCCGAACATCGCGGTACGGAGCCGCGCCAAGGCCGTCGTCAAATCATCCCCGCCTGGCTTCATGGTTGGGACCAGTAGCCAGCCGCCGGGCTTCAACGCCTGGTGCGCCCGCTCGATCACGGTTGAGACTACGGCTTCAGGGATGAACACACTGGGCAGCCAGACAAGATCGAATCCGGCGCGATCGCTCAGCGTTTCGCCGGCGTGTTCGCGCAACTCGATGCGGTCAGCAAGGCCAGCTTGGCAGATCCGTTGACGTGCCAGGGCGATGGCCTGCGGCAAGGGATCGAGCCCGACAATCTTCAGCGATGGCCAAGCGCGCGCCATGCCGATCGAGAGCGCCGCGACGCCGACACCGATGTCGAGAAACGCCGCATCGGGCGCCGCCAGCCGATCCGCTAAACCATCAAGCTGCGGCGCGATGCGTGCGTGCAGCTGACGGGCGAAACCAGCCGTTGCGTCGCCGGCGGCTTCCAGGATATTCGGCTGATTATGGTTCCAGCCTGAGTCATGCGTGCCCGCATACATCAGCTTGGCATTGGTGAGCGCGTAGGCGCGCAGCCGGCCAAGCAGTGGCTGGAGCTCGTCGGCAGGCAGGTCTGCCACGGCGTCCCGGATGCCGAGTGCCGACAATGTCGCCTCGATATGATGCTGGATTGCCGGATCAAGCGCCTGGCCCGTCGCGCGCGCATCCAAGGCTGCAGCGAGCGCTGCCAGCGCATCGGCTGATGTGCTTAGACGGGATACGACAGCACTTAAATCGGCGGTGTTCATCATCGTTTCGCGATCCCCGATCGTTCATTGGGCCTGGTCACCGCGGGCGAGCGCGGCAGCGTGCTGCACAGAAATGCCATGCGCCAGCGGGTCGGCATGGCGATGGGCAAGTTTCCATGTTCCGCCTTCACGGTGGAAAACCAGCGTGACGCGCAGCAGCCAGGGCTGCGGTGCCAGACCACCGGCTTCGATCGACCGATGATGTTCGACGGTGACAAGAACCGTGACGTCGCCAGAGCTGATCGACTGGATGATCTCTTGCCGGAAGTCGCCGTTCCGAAAAAAGCCGCCGAGCTTCACCAGGTGCTCAGGCGAAGGGTCAAAGCCGTGCACGACAGCGCCACCAAAGGGTTGCATCAAGGTGTAGCCGTCGGTGTGCTGCATGATCGCCGCGTAGGTGGTCGCGTCGCCTTGCATCAGGGCTGAATAGGCACGCGTGGATCGTGCCGCCAGTTCGGCGATATTGTCGTTGGCTGTCGCGCCTTCCGTTGCGGCTGCAACGGTGGCCGCAGCGCCGGCGAGAATTTCACGCCTGGTCATTCGAAGTGCTCCATCATCGATCCGTGATTTCTGCTCAAAATTTCAGGCTTAGCGGCCGAGCATCAGGACCCAGCCTGCCAGACGGTCCCAGGCGTCGGTCGCGGAAACCGGCACGATGAGAAGCACTCTGCTTCTTCCCGCCATGCGTGGGGTCTACAGCGGCTGGCCTTGCCGAGCTTGAAGGGCTGCTGGAATTGCTTGGGAGTTTACCTGGAGATGAACCGGAGAAATCCTGGATTTCGTCTGCAGAATTACAGGAAATCCCTTATCGGCAGGGCGTTGCGGCCTCATTGTCGCGTCAGACCTGTGGTTCCTTGCCAGCGTGCACCTGGGAGACCACTGCAATGCTGTACCGGTTCGAGGATTACTCGATCGATAGCGCAGGTTTCGAGCTGCTGAAGGCTGGCCAGCCCGTCGCGATCGAGCCACAGGTGTTCGAACTCCTGCTGCTGCTGGTTGCCAATAGCGACCGCGCCCTCACCAAGGACGAGGTGCTCGACCATGTCTGGAAGGGGCGCATCGTTTCCGAGGCGACGCTATCGAGCCGGATCAAGGCGGCACGCCAGGCGATCGGCGACGATGGGACAGCGCAGCGTCTCATCCGCACCATTCATGGCCGGGGCTTCCGGTTCCATGGCCACGTGGCTGCCGAGACCGAATTGGGCGCGGCAGTGACGCCCATTCCGCTCAGCCGCTCAGCCGCTCGCCAGGCGGTGCGCTATTGCCGGGCGGCAGATGGCGCCTTGCTGGCCTATGCGGTCAGTGGCGGGGGTGCGCCATTGGTGAAGGCGGCGAACTGGCTCAGCCATCTCGAATATGAATGGCAGAGTCCGGTGTGGGGCCATTGGTGGCATGCCTTGTCGCAGTCAAACATGCTGGTCCGTTTTGACGGGCGCGGCGTTGGCCTGTCGGACTGGGATGTCGACGACGTCAGCTTCGAGGCCTTGGTGCGGGATCTTGAGGCGGTGGTTGACTCTGCCGGCCTTGAGCGCTTTGCCTTGCTCGGCGTGTCGCAAGGCTGTGCGACCTGCATTGCCTACGCTGCCAAACATCCCGAGCGGGTCTCCGCCATGATCCTCTATGGCGGCTATGCCGCCGGCTGGCAGGCCCGCGGCGATCCCATCGAAATCGCGCGCCGTACCGCCATGGTCGAGCTCATCCGCACCGGCTGGGGGCTCGATAATCCGGCGTTCCGGCAGGTCTTCACCAGCCTCTTCGTTCCCGACGCGACACCGGAGCAAACGCTCTGGTTCAATGATCTGGCTCGGATTACCACATCGCCCGACAACGCCGTCAGACTGCAACTCAGTTTCAGCACGATCGACGTCACGCACCTTTTGACCCGTGTGAAAGCGCCAACCCTGGTGCTGCATTTGAGCGGTGATGCAGTAGTCCCGCTGGCGGCTGGCCGAACCGTTGCGGCCGGCATCCCGAATGCGGAGTTCGTCGTCATGGACGGGAGCAATCACATCATTCTCGAGACCGATCCCAGTTGGCCCCGTTTTGTCTCGGAAGTGCGGACATTCTTGAGCCAGCACCAGAACGATCCGTCGTCATTGTGACCGTATTCTCACGGTTTGTCTGCGCCGATTGGTCTTGGCCGAGACCTCGCTCGATCTTTGGGCCGCTTGGAATTACGGTGAACCACACGTGTAGTGCGCAAGGGGGTTGATTGTTGCGAGGCGGAGAAAGCCGTCATGAGCCGCCCGATCAAGCCGGCGACAAGATCAATCGAGGTTGCTGTCGCGCTACCTCTGCAAGCGGACACCAACCGGAACGATTAGCGTGACGCGCTGAGCGGATGGCTTTTCTAAGATCGTCAGACTGGCCGGATACCGACCGTTGAGCGGCATATACGGCGTCAGGAGCGGAAGACTCGAGAGGGGCAGGCCGACAACGATCAGTCCGAATTCGTCCGCTCAGGTATGACTACGGATCCGCTTCAAAAATCAAACGATGCGGTTTGCTGTCATTCGCTTCAGCGCGAAAACAAGGACAGTCCCGTCGCTAGGGTCTTCCCGATCGCCGGTCAGGGTGAAGCTACACTTGAGCAACACACTTTGCGAAGCGAGACCGGAAGGCAGTGTTTCAGCACGGACCGTCAGGACGCGCGGATCCGCAAAGGCGTGCTCAACTAGCAGGCGCACCGCAGCTGTCCCGATGCTTTGGCGGTGATGGGCGGCGACAACCGAATAGCCGATCTCGACCAGCCCATCTGAGTTCGGCGGGCCCTTGAAACCACAGGTGCCCGCGAGCTGATTGTTGGCGACAATGGACTATCCCGCATAGTCCGCTTCGTCTGGATGCTTGATCAACATTCCACGAATCCAATCACGGACGGCCGCGTCATTGTGTTCGGGCGGCCAAGCAATGGGCGCATCCACGCCAAGCATTCGGCTGAGCTGGTCGCCGCCCGTATCTTCGGCTTCAAGAAGCTCGAGATTTGTCGGCACGATATGAACGGCGATAGGTATGAAAAAATCACGCTCCAGAAGGACTTGAATAGATATCTTGTCTTGGCGGCAAACTGGTGCAGATTGCCGTAAATGGAAGCAGTGCCTGTGACTTCGGCGTTGCTCTGGTTCAGGACGCCACGGCGCGCCATCCTCGTTATCTCGCTCAATATCCCCGTTGGCCGGCTCGGGCAAGCCGAGGAAATCACCAAAGACGTGCTCTATTTGGCCAACGACGCCGCCGCCTTCAACACCTGCGCCACCCTGACCCTCAACGGCGGCCAATTCATCCCGGGCTGATGATTGTACGGGGCCGCTGGAGTGGCGCCATAAGTTGGACTCGGTTCTACCGCAGAGCCTGTGGGGAGATCAAAGGGCGGCCCGGTAGACTTCAGTTCAGGATCAGAAGCATTGCACTTCAATCACTTAACCGTCGAGATGCGGAGATAACAGACAACGGGAGCCGGAACGGCCTTGGCCCAGAGCCACAATCTCGCCGCGACCGCTGCACCCCCCAGGGCTATCGCATTTGACTTATTCGGCCGAGCATTTCCAGCATGATGTCGTGGTTCCAGCCGGCGCTTTTCAGCTTGGTCGTCAGTGATCCCTTGCTCGGGTCGAGGCGCGCGACGTCGAGGGCGCGGCGGCGGAG
>JANNSA010000761.1:0-9063 GCA_031402115.1 Hyphomicrobiaceae bacterium
GCGCATCCGTGGCCTGGGCAGCCTGCCGCCGGTCGGTGTCATCGATATTGTTGGGCTCGATGCCGCAGGCGAACTGTATGGCGAGCCAGCGGACTGGGAAGCGGTTGACGAGGGCCCTATCCCCCGCGTGCTGATCCTGACGGAAAGCGGCAAGGAGGGCGCGGCGCCCGGCGTCGGCGACCGCGTGTTGTGCGACATCAGCGCGCTGACTGAGCCGGCCGGCGGCTACAGCCATCAGGCGCGCATCATCCGGCGGCTGGAGCGCGAACGGCGGCGCTTGCTCGGCATCTTCGAACGGGCTGAGCGCGGCGGCGGCACCATCCGGCCGATCGACCGCAAGCAGATGAAGGACTGGCGCGTCGATGTCGGCCAGGAGGGCGAGGCGCTCGATGGCGAACTGGTGCGCTTCGACATTGCCAAGCTCGGCCGGCATCAATTGCCCGGCGCGCGCATTGTCGAGCGGCTTGGCAACCCCAACAGCCAGAAACAAATCAGCCTGATTGCGGTGCACGCGCACGGTATCCCAGACGTGTTTCCGGCGCGCGTCGAGGACGAGGTTAAGGCGCTGCCACCGCTGGATCGTGCCGGCCGCGAGGATCTGACGGGGACACCGCTGATCACCATTGATCCGGTTGACGCGCGCGATCATGACGACGCCGTCTGGGCAGCGCCCGATGCCGATCCGAACAATCCTGGCGGCTACATTGTGCTGGTCGCTATTGCCGACGTGGCGGGCTATGTGCGGCCAGGCACTTCGCTGGATCGCGAGGCTGAGCGGCGCGGCAATTCCGTATATTTCCCCGACCGCGTCGTGCCGATGCTGCCGGAGCGCATCTCCACTGATCTCTGCTCGTTGCGCGAGGGCGAACTCAGGCCGTGCCTGGCCGTGCGCATGGTGTTCGGCGCTGATGGCGTCAAGCGCCGCCACGCCTTCACACGCGCCCTGATGCGCTCGGCCGCCAAGCTCTCCTATCAACAGGCGCAAGCCGCCATCGACGGCACGCCCGACGACAAGACCGGGCCGTTATTGGAACCGATTTTGAAGCCGTTATGGGCCGCCTATGCTTGTGTCGGCAAAGCACGCGACAAGCGTGGGCCCCTGGACCTTGACCTGCCCGAGCGGCGCATCGAAGTCGGCCCCGACGGCCAGGTGGCGCGCGTCACAGTGCCGGAGCGGCTGGCCGCGCACCGCCTCATCGAGGAGTTCATGATCCAGGCCAATGTCGCAGCTGCCGAGACGCTTGAGTCCAAGCACACGCCACTGGTCTATCGCGTGCACGATCAGCCTTCCAAGGAGAAGCTGGCGGCCTTGCGCACTTTCCTGCAGACGCTCGACGTGGCGCTGCCTAAGCAGTCTGTGCTGTTGCCCGAGCAATTCAATGCGGTGCTGGCCAAGACGCGCGGCATTGAGATTGCCGATCTGGTCAGCGAAGTTGTGCTGCGCTCGCAATCGCAGGCCGAGTACAACCCGGAGAACTACGGCCATTTCGGCTTGAACCTGCGCCGCTACGCTCATTTCACCTCGCCGATCCGGCGTTATGCCGACCTGATCGTGCACCGCGCCCTGATCCGTGCCCTGAAGCTGGGCAAGGATGGCCTGACCGATGACGGTATCAGCCGCTTGCCCGATGTGGCCCAAGCCATCTCCGACACCGAGCGGCGCGCGATGTCAGCCGAACGCGAAACCACCGACCGGCTGATCGCGGCGCATCTGTGCGAAAAGATTGGTGCGACCTTTCAAGCGCGTATCTCCGGCGTTACCAAAAGCGGGTTGTTCGTGCGGCTGAAGGAAACCGGCGCCGACGGCTTCATCGCCATTTCTACATTGAGCGCCGAATACTTCACCTATGACGAAAACCAGCGCGCCCTGATCGGCGAGCGTTCGCGCGAAACCTACCGCCTCGGCGACAAAGTGGAGGTCAAGCTGGTCGAAGCGGTGCCGACTGCGGGCGCGCTGCGCTTCGAGATGCTCAGCGACGGTAGCAAGGGCACGCGCGGCCCAGTACCCAGCCCCGGTAAGCGCCAGGTACGCCGCTTCACTGGCCGCCGCAAATAGGTCATCCGCAAACCCGATCGTTCGGATCAAGCTGATGGCGGCTGGGGCTCCCGTCCTAAGGCTCCAGTGGCAGGGCGACGAAGCGGATCTCGCCCTTTGGGTCGGTGACCAGGATCAGGGCAGACTTCCGGTCGGCGGCTCTGATGGCAGCGAGACGGTCGGTGACCTCACGCGGCGTGCGTACCTTTTCGTTGGTGATCTCGGAGATCACCTCACCCTTTTGCAGGCCCTTGCCGGCAGCCACGGAACCAGCCTCGACCTCGGCAATCAGTACGCCCTCGATATCGCCGCCGATGCCGTTGGCCTTGCGCGCTGCGTCGGTCAGCGGTGCTAGTTTCAGTCCCTGGACCGTCACCGTCTCCAGGCTTTCCGCCGGCGTTGTGTCGGCCGGTGCATCGGCCGGCTTGTCCTTGTCGACGACCGGGATCGGATCGGAGGGTTCGGCCAGCCGCTCGATGGTGATTGACAGGCTGACAAGCTTGCCGTCGCGGATCACATCGATGGGCACCGCCTTGCCGATCGGCGCCAGGGCGACCAGCTTTGGCAGTTCGCGGTTATCATCAACCGTCTGGCCAGCGAACTTGACGACGACATCACCTTGCAGGATGCCAGCCTTGGCGGCCGGGCCGCTCGGCGACACCTGCGCTACCAGCGCGCCCTTGCCGTCGGGCACGTTGAGGCTCTTGGCGATGTCGTCACTGATGCTCTGGATGTTGACGCCAATCCAGCCGCGCCGCGTCTGGCCGAACTGCTTGAGCTGCTCAATGACACCGACAGCGGCATTCGACGGGATCGCAAAGCCGAGGCCGATGGAGCCGCCGGTCGGAGAGATGATGGCGGTATTGATGCCGATCACTTCGCCATCCATGTTGAACAGCGGCCCGCCAGAATTGCCCTTGTTGATGGCCGCGTCAGTTTGCAGAAACTCGTCATAGGGGCCAGAATTGATGTCGCGCTTCTTGGCCGAAATGATGCCGACCGTGACTGAGCCGCCGAGCCCGAACGGGTTGCCGATTGCCATCACCCAGTCACCAACATTGAGCTTGCCGGCATCGCCGAACGTCACGGCGGTCAAGGGCTTGAGCGGTGTGACCTTGAGCAGTGCTAGGTCAGTCTTGACGTCGCGGCCGAGCACTTTCTCGACCTTCAGCTTGGTGCCATCGTTGAAGTTGATAGTAATTTCGTCGGCGTCGGCAATGACGTGATTGTTGGTCGCGATCAATCCGGACGGATCAATCACAAAGCCTGAGCCCAGTGAGTTGACGCGCCGGTCCTCATCACTGCCGCCACGCTTCTCGAAAAAGTCCTTGAAAAAGTCCTCGAACGGCGAGCCCTCGGGCACCTTGGGAATCGGAATGCCTTGCGGGCCCTTGAGGGTTTGCGATGTGGATATGTTGACTACGGCGTCGAGCAACTTAGCCGCAACTGGCGCCACCGAGGGCGGGCCGTTGGCCGCCAGAGCTTCCGGTGCAAAGGCGCCAGCCGCAATTGCTGCTGTACCGGCCAGCAACGCCACTGCGACGAACGCGCCACTAAGTTTCGAGCCCACCCGCATCGCATTCTCTCCGTCAGACTGCACTATGTTCCGCAACTCACCAATCGCGCACCGCTGTCATCCTGGAGCTGGTGCCCAGGGCCTATGATCCACGAGTTCAGCATGCCGAATGTGGCACGTGCGCGCCACACGGCTAGCTCTCTCCGTGTGGCGCCACGGACCTTGGTCACAAGGTCCAGGATCCATGGTGTGTTTCGTATATCGATCAGGAACGTCACGATTGAGACGAGGCTGGCATCACGGCGTCGCGGCGGCTTTCTTGGGCAGTTCGTTGCGGCCGCTCGGGTCCTTGAAGTAGCGGAAGAACTCCGAGTCTGGTGACAGCAGCAGCCGTGTGTCGCCCTTCTTCATGCTGGTCTCGTAGGCCTGCATGGAGCGATAGAACGCAAAGAAGTCAGGATCGCGATTGTAGGCGGCGGCGAAGATGGTGTTGCGCTGGCCATCGCCCTCGCCGCGCATGATCTCGCCCTTGCGCGCAGCTTCGGCGCGGATCACCGTCGCCTCGCGTTCGGCGGTCGCCTTGATGCGACGCGCCTGTTCCTCGCCTTGCGCGCGGAACTCGGCGGCCTCGCGCTGGCGTTCAGTCTTCATACGCTGGAACACGCTCTCGCGGTTCTGCTGCGGCAGGTCGGCGCGCTTCAGGCGCACGTCAACGATCTCGACCCCGAACTCCTTGGCCTGGCGCGTCAGCTGTTCGGTGATCTGCTTCATCAGCTCCTCGCGCCGGTTCTTGACGATATCGAGGAAGGTAGCGGAGCCAAGCACGCTGCGCATCGAAGATTCGAGCGAGTTGGTGATCTGCGAGGCCGCCGCGTTTTCGCTGCGCAGGGTCTGATAGAACTGCAGCGCGTTGGAGATCCGGTAACGCACGAACGTATCGACGATCAATTGCTTCTGATCGGCAGCAATGATCGGCCGGGGCTGAGTTTCCAAATTGAGGATGCGCTTATCAAAGAAGCGCACGGTCTGCACGAACGGGATCATCCAGTTCAGGCCGGGCTCGGTGACCACACGCTTCTGCTTGCCAAACTCCAGCACCAGCGCCTGCTGGTTCTGATGCACGATAAACATCGACGAATAGGCGGCCAGCGCTGCCGCAGCGAGCGCGATCATCACGACGGAAAGAAAGGCTCTCATTTCACTGCACTCCCGCCGGCTTCTTGGTCAATTCGTTGAGTGGAAGATACGGCACCACGCCACTGCCGCCGCCACTCTGGTCGATGATGATCTTTTCGGCGTTGGAATAGACCCGCTCCATCGATTCCAGATACATGCGCTGGCGCGTGACTTCCGGCGCCAGCTTGTACTGCTCATAAACCTTCAGGAAGCGCTCGGACTGACCGATTGACTCGGCGACAACCTGCTCCTTGTAGGCTTGCGCGTCCTGCTCGATCTTCTGCGCCTCGCCGCGTGCCTCGGGCACAATCTTGTTGGCGTAGGACTGCGCCTCGTTCTGGATGCGCTCCATGTCGATGCGCGCCGCCTGCACGTCGCGGAACGCTTCCACCACGTCGGCCGGCGGCTGGACTTCCTGCAGCAGCACTTCGCTAACCGAGATGCCGCTGTCATAACTGTCGAGGATGCGCTGCATCAGTTCCTGTACTGCCGTTTCGGTCTTGCGCCGGTCTTGCGTCAGGATGCGCTGGATGTCGGCGCGGCCGACGATGTCGCGCATCGCGCTTTCCGCCACATCGCGCACCGTCGCTGCCTCGCGGTCTGACAGGAACTCGATGCCGTCCTTGACGTTGAAGATGAATTTAACGGGATCGCGGATCTGCCACTTCACGACAAAACCGATGTCGACGATGTTTTCGTCGCCGGTCAGCATGAAGCCCTCTTCCTGGCTGTCGCTGCCCGAGCCGCGTGCCGCACCCGGCAGCGCGACGCCAACGGACGTCTGGTTGAGCTGCGTCACCGGCGGCAGATAGACGTCCTCAATTGGTGACGGCCAGCGGAAGTTAATGCCAGGGTCAAGCACGCGATCGAACTTGCCAAAGCGCGTTACGATGCCTTTCTGGTCGGCGTTGACGCGTGTGGTGAAGCCAAAGAAGCCAACTAGAGCCAGGGCAGCAAGTGCCAATGCGATGGTCAGTCCGGAACTCAGGCCGCCGCCTGGCATTGCCTGCTTGAGCCTGTCCTGGCTGCGCCGGAGAATGTCCTCCAGATCGGGCTGATTGCTACCGCCACCGCCGTTTCCACCGCCACCGCCACTGCCGCCGCCGGTCGGCCCCTGACCCCAGGGCCCGCCGCCCTTCCAGCCGCCGCCATTGCCGCCGCCTTGATTATTCCAGGCCATGAAGTCTCCTTGGGGGTAGAAGGTTTCGGCTGCACGGGCTTGGCGCACAAACGCGCTTGCCTCGCCGCATGAATTGATCGGATCAGAAGTGGTATATGACCGCAGCGAATGCAAGTCCACGGCCAGTGCGTGCGCCAACAGGTGAGGCGGACTAGGCCGCTGGCCGTAATTCGCCGGTTCACCCGAGGATGCTTCGGGTCTGCGCGCCAGTTTTACACGCGTCAATGTCCGGCGGCGCGATGGCATAGGCTGGCACTTCCCGTAAACGGCGGATTACGGCCAGAGCGTCCAAATCCGCTACGAGTTCCGGTCGAACACGCGCAGCGTATAGCCGTGGTCGTCGCCGGGCATGGGTGGGACAGTTTCGGTTGATGTTTCGCGCCACTCGACGGGATCGAGTTCCGGGAAAATGGTGTCGCCCACGACAACCGCGTCAACTTCCGTGAAATCGATGCGTCCCGCCTGTGGCAGGCATTGCCGGTACAGGTCACCGCCGCCGATCACCATGATGTCTGACACGCCGCGCGCCGCCGCCAGCGCCGCCGCCAGCGTCAGGCCGTCGTCGAGCGAACGCGCCGTGTGCACGCCCGCGGTGGCGATGGCCGCGCCACGCGTCACGACGATCATATCGCGGCCGGGCAATGGGCGCCCGAGCGACCCCCAGGTGCGCCGGCCCATCAGGCAGGGGTGGCCCATGGTAACCGCCTTGAACCGCCTCAGGTCGGACGGAAGCCGCCACGGCAATCCTCCAGCGACCCCGATCACCCGATTCCGGGAAGCAGCGACAACAAGGCATATTCGCAAGGCGCCGGCCCCACTGATCAGGACAGTTTGCTAGGCTTGGCAGGCATGCTGACGATTGGCTTAATGGCCAGCGTCCGCACTTCGATCTTGGCCTCGGCGTTCGGCTTAGACAGCGCCTTGGTAGCGCCATTGACCGCGGCAATCGCCGGCGCGATAGCATCAGCCTCGCTGGTGTCCTGCACCACGATCGGCGGCTGGCGCATCAGCACGCGGCACAAGCGGCTAATGGTGCCGCGCAACTCATGCCGGTGCACCACCTTATCGACCATGCCGTGTGCCAGCAGGTATTCGGCGCGCTGGAAGCCTTCCGGCAATTGCTCGCGGATGGTCTGCTCGATGACGCGCGGGCCAGCAAAGCCAATCAAGGCGCCGGGTTCTGCCAGATGTACGTCGCCGAGCATGGCGTAGGACGCCGTAACGCCGCCGGTGGTCGGATGCGTCAGCACCACGACATAAGGCAGTCTGGCCTCACGCAGCATTTGCACGGCAACAGTCGTGCGCGGCATCTGCATCAGCGACAGCATGCCTTCCTGCATGCGCGCGCCGCCAGAGGCCGCGAACATCACGAACGGCGTGTTCTTTTCAACCGCCCGGCGCATGCCCGTGGTTACAGCTTCGCCAGCGGCCATGCCGAGCGATCCGCCCATGAACTTGAAGTCCTGCGCGGCCGCCGTAATCGGCATGTCGTCAAGCGTGCCTTCGCCAACCAGCACGGCGTCCTGCATGTCGGTGTCGTCGCGGGCGGTGCGCAAACGGTCGGTGTAGCGCCGCTCGTCGCGGAATTTCAGCGGGTCTGTCGGCACATCGGCGACCGCGACTTTGTCATATTTGCCGCCATCGAACAGCGCGATCAGCCGTTGCACCGCGCGCATCGGCATGTGGAAATTAGAGCCCGGCATCACGAATTGATTGGCTGCCAAGTCTTTGAAATAGACCATCTGTCCGGATTCCGGGCACTTCACCCACAGGTTCTCCGGCGTCTCGGGCTGGCGCCAGATGCCACGGATCTTCGGGCGGACGACGGAATTGATCCAGTTCATGGCTTGCCTCGCTCGTGCCAACCTTGCGACCGCTGCGGCGAAAATCGCGCTGCGCTCGTCGTCACTTAGGCGTTGTAACTCAACCTTTACAGCCTGCCGCTGCGCGCCACGGGCGATCTGCAACCCCTGGTTAACAACTTCTTAGCCCTTTCGTACCGCCACGGAAAGCCTTCGCACCAGATCGTGCACCGCCTTAGCGGTCTCCGGCGTCGCTTTTCCAGCTTTGTCGAGCGAGCTTTCGATGCTGCCGACCAGTGCCGATCCAACCACGACGCCGTCTGCTATCCGGGCGATGGCGGCGGCCTGCTCTGGTGTGCGCACGCCAAAGCCAACCGCGATCGGCAGTTTGGTCTTCTTCCGTATCGCCGCGACTTGATGGCCGACCGCGCCCGGATCAGGCGCTGCGGCGCCGGTGATGCCGGCAATGGACACGTAGTAGACGAAGCCAGAGGTGTTGTTAAGCACGGCCGGCAGCCGCTTGGCGTCGGTAGTTGGCGTCGCCAGCCGGATGAAGTTGATCCCCTTGGCCATGGCTGGCAGGCACAACTCGTCATCGGCTTCGGGCGGCAGATCAACAACGATCAGGCCATCAACGCCCGCCGCCGCGGCTTCCTCAACAAAGCGCGCGACGGGGTAGATGTAGATCGGATTGTAGTAGCCCATCAGCACGATCGGCGTGTCTTGGTCCAGCTTGCGGAACTCGCGCACCAGTTCGAGCGTCCGGGCGAGCGTTTGTCCCGATTTCAGCGCCCTGAGCGACGACGCCTGAATCGCTGGCCCATCGGCCATCGGATCGGAGAATGGCATGCCCAGCTCGATCACATCTGCGCCGGCCTTGGGCAGGCCAAACAAGATAGCGCGGGACGTTTCCAGGTCCGGATCACCGGCGGTAACAAAGGTGACCAACGCGGCCCGGCCCTCCGCTTTGAGCGCGGCGAACTTTTGAGTGATGCGGGTTTCGGGGACTTGAGTTGGCATGGCGGGCCTCAGTGAATGGGATGTGTTGCGAAGGGCGTGAAATCTGGTGAGCAACGCCAATGGCGTAGGGGCCAGGCTTGCCTCGCCCCGCGCGCAACAGGCGCAAACCGTTGCGACTGTGACAAGGAGGGCGAGGCAAGCCCCGCCTCGACGCTATGAACGTCGTGCCGCAAAACACCGCTCAAATCTCCATCCCCAAATGCTTGGCCACGGCGAAGATGTCCTTATCGCCGCGGCCGCACAGGTTCATCACCAGCAGGTCGTCCTTGGGCAAAGTCGGCGCCAGTTTGCAGACATAGGCGAGCGCGTGCGCCGGTTCGAGCGCTGGAATGAT
>JANNSA010000762.1:0-3969 GCA_031402115.1 Hyphomicrobiaceae bacterium
GCGGCCGTGCTGGAGCGCGAGGTCGGCATCCGCTTCAATGGCGTCGAGAAAACCAATGTCGAAGAATATTGCGTCTCGGAGGGCTGGGTACGCGTGACGGCCGGCACCGCCAAGGACCGCGCCGGCAACGCCATGACCGTCAAGCTGAAGGGCGTCGTGGAACCGTACGTCAAGACGTAGCGGCGAGCGCCGCCGTTCGACTATCTTATCCTCTGTGGTCCCGGAGCTTTTCAACTATGCCCATCTCCATCGCGATCGTTGGCCTGGGCAAGATCGCCGAGGATCAGCACCTGCCGTGCATCCGCGGCGACAGCCGTTTCACGCTGACGGGCATTGTCAGTCAGCGCGGGCGGACGGTAGCGGGGGTGCCGACGTTCAAGACCCAAGCCGAGTTGTTCGCAGCGCAGCCGAACCTTGACGCGGTCGCCCTGTGCATGCCGCCGGGGCCGCGCCTGACCTATGCGCTGGAGGCGATCGCTGCCGGCAAGCATGTGCTGCTGGAGAAGCCGACGGCGGCGACTTTGGGGCAGGCGCAGGCCATTGCGGCGGCGGTGCAAACTGGGCGCAGCGTCTTCGCGACCTGGCATTCGCGCTTCAACGGCGCCGTGGCAGAGGCCAAGCGGCGGTTGGCGGGGCGGCGCATCGCAAGCCTGCAAGTTGACTGGCACGAGAGCGTGCGCAAATGGCATCCGGGCCAGGATTGGGTGTTCGAGCCGGGCGGCTTCGGCGTGTTTGATCCGGGCATCAACGCGTTTTCCATCCTGACGCACATCATGCCGGGACCGCTGCATGTGACGGCGGCCGAGTTGCATTTCCCGGCCAACCGCCAGACGCCGATCGCCGCGCACCTGAGCTTCGCCAGCCCCGCAGCGGTGGCGGGCGCGCCGTTGCACGCCAGCCTTGATTGGCTGAAGGAGGATGGCGAGACCTGGAGCATCGAGATTGAATCCGATGCCGGCGAAACGCTGACCCTGACAGAGGGCGGGTCGAAGCTCGCCGTCAACGGCGTGGCCGTCATGGCTGAGCGGCCCAGCGAGTACCAGCAGATTTACGCGCGCTTCGCCGCGCTGATCGCGCACGGACAGAGCGAGGTGGATCTGGCGCCGCTGACGCTGGTGTCCGACGCCTTCCTGCTCGGCAGCCGCGTCGCGGCACCAGCATTCAGTTGGTCGTGATGCGGCAAGCAGCGTCGAAGCCCGTAACAGACTGTCAGGCCGACGCTGAGGCGCACCCTGGCGCAGCGATGGCCCAACCAGTACGGACACTTTGCTGGTTGCACAGCCGGTGCGACTTGGCTTTGATTGCGCAACGCCCGATACCGCAGGGCGGAGCTTGGACGCGCCGACGCCAGGGAGCACCAACGTGAAGCTACGGTCCGCCGCTGAACCAGCGCGCCTGATATCCGCCGAGGCGGCGGCCGGCTTTGTTCGGTCCGGCATGTGGATCGATTATGGCACGTCGCTGGTACAGCCGGACGTGTTTGACCGGGCGCTAGCGGCGCGGGCCAGCGAGCTCAGCAACGTTAAGATTCGCGCCTGCCTGACGGTGCGGCCGCGCGCTGTGCTCGACGCTGATCCCGAGGGCAATCACTTCCACTGGTTCAGCTGGCATTTCTCCGGCTATGACCGCAAGCAGCACGATGCCGGGCGCTGCGGCTACATGCCGTTGCACCTGGGCGAGGTGCCGGACTACTACCGCCGCTTCATCGCGCCGGTCGACATTGTCATCCTCAAGGCCTGCCCGATGGACGCGCACGGCTTCTTCAACTTCAGCGCCGCCAATCTCTGGCATCGCGCCATCATCGAGCGCGCCAAGCTGGTGATCGTGGAAGTGACCGAGGGGCTGCCTTATGCGCCGGGGCCGGACAACGGCGTGCATGTCAGCGAAGTCGACTTCATGATCGTGGGCGACAATCAGCCCGCCGCCGAACTGCCAAACCCACCGCCGACCGACATCGACCGGGCCGTGGCGCGCCAGATCATGAGTGAGGTGGAGGATGGCGCCTGCCTGCAGATCGGCATTGGCGGCATGCCGAACGCGGTCTGTGTGCTGCTGCTCGAGAGCGCCGTGCGCGATCTCGGCGTGCATTCGGAAATGTTGACCGACGGACTCATTGATCTGTACAAGGCTGGCCGCGTCACCGGCGCGCGCAAACAGCTTGATCCGGGCAAGATTGTCTACACCTTCGCGCTCGGCTCGCGCGGGCTCTATGACACCATCAACAACAACCCCGACCTGATGTGCTACCCGGTCGACTACACCAACGCGCCGCACATCATCATGCAGAACGAGCGCGTCATCTCGATCAACAATACAACGCAGGTTGACCTGCAAGGTCAGGCGGCGTCAGAGACCGATGGCCACCGGCATATCAGCGGCACCGGCGGGCAGTTGCAGTTCGTGCGCGGCGCCTATGCCTCGCCCGGCGGTAAGTCGTTCATCTGCCTTTCGTCGACCTATGACAAGCGCGGCGCCCGCAAGAGCCGCATCGTGCTGGAGCTGACGCCGGGCAACATCGTCACGACGCCACGCTCCGACACCATGTATGTCGTCACCGAATACGGCATGGTCAATCTGAAGGGCAAATCCGTCGCCGAGCGGGCGCTGGCTCTGATTTCCCTTGCCCACCCAGATTTCCGCGAGGGGCTGGAGCGCGAGGCGCATGAGCGCCGGCTGATCCCGCGCGGGTTCACCGTATGAAGCGCGGCATCCCGGCGCTACCCCCCAGACTTATCTGGTCCGGCTCACGGCACCGGCGTCCAGACCTTGGGTTGCACGGCGCGGTGCGTCGCCGCCGCTTCATAGGCCGCCTCGACCAGCGCAAAGGTCTTCATATTGTCGGCGATGGACGTCGCCGCCGGCCGGCCGGCGCGCACGGCATCGGCCATATGCCGGTTGGTGTGCAGCACACTTTCCTGCGAGACATGCCAGGGCCGCGATGTCCAACTCAGCAGCTCGGAGCCAATCCACCGCTCCGAACGCGCGCCGTTGACGGTAAGGTGCAGCTGCTCGCCTTCGCGGACGGCCAGCGCGCCAAACTCGCCCTCAATTTCCAGCAGCGTCTCGGGGAACGGATCGGGCAGTTTGCGGCTGCCATAGGTGCACTCGACGAGGGAGACGGCGCCGCCCTCATGCTTCATCATGATGGTTGCCGTGTCTTCGGCGCGCACACGCGGGTTACGCCGCTGCGTCTCGCAACTGACCCGGATGACCTCGCCGAGATAGACGCGCGCCAGATCCAGTATGTGGATGCCGACGTCGAGGATGCACAGCCGCTCCTCGGTCAGGAAGTAGGGCTGCGTTTTGTAAACATCAAAGCCGGTGCGGAACGACAGCCGCGCCCAGCTCGGCTGACCGATCTCGCCGCGCTGCAGCAGGTCCTCGACATGGCGCAGCGGCGTTTGAAAGCGGAAATTCTCGTGCACGGCAAGGAACACACCATGCCGGTGCGCCGTGTCGGCGATGGCGACGCAATCATCCCAGTTTGGCGCCAGCGGCTTCTGCACTACGGCGGGCACCCGGCGCTCGGCCATCAGCGCGCACAGCGACCGGTGGCTGGCCATCTGCGTCGTGATGTCGACCAGGCCCGGCGTGATGGCGTCAAGCATGGTGTTGGCGTCCGTGAAGTGCGGTACGCCGAACTGCTGCCCAGCGGCTGCAGCCTTGGCGGCATCAAGATCGCAGACGGCAGACAGGATCACCCCTTCCGGCGCCAGATCGCGCCAGGCGTTGAGGTGATTCTGCGCATAGAAACCGCAGCCAATCAGCGCGACTTTCAAGGGCTCGGCCATACTAATCGCTCCGGTTTTGCCGCTGTCATGGGGTCAGATGCCGCTATTCACCCAGCCCCCTCCAGGATCGCGGTGACGCCCATGCCGCCGGCGGTGCAGACGGAGATCAGGCCGCGTTTGGTGGTGCCGCCGAGTTGCTTGGCGAGCAGGCTCATGATGCGCGCGCCGGTGGCTGCGA
>JANNSA010000763.1:0-2497 GCA_031402115.1 Hyphomicrobiaceae bacterium
CCCCAGGAGATCTGGGACCGGCTGCCGATCGAGGTTCAGCAGACCATCATCGACAAGGGTCTTAAGATGTACACCGTCGATGCGACCCATCTCGCCCACGAAGGGGGCCTGGGACGGCGTATCAACACGGTCATGCAGACGTGCTTCTTCCGCTTGTTCGAGGGCATCAAGTACGAAATCGCCGTTGCCCGCATCAAAGAAGCCATCGAGCATTCCTACGGACGGCGGGCGATCGAGGCGGTCAAGCGCAACTGCGACGTCGTCGATGCGTCCATAGCTCATCTTCATGAAGTGAAGATTCCGGCCAAGCCGACGTCCAACCATGGCCGACCGAAGATTGATGACGCCGCGCCTGATTTCGTCAAGCGCGTCGCTGCGGCCATCACAGGGGGATACGGCAGTCTGTTGCCGGTCAGCGCCTTCCCGATCGACGGCACGTTCCAGACCAATCTGGTGAAGTTTGAAAAGCGCCGGATTGCGGTCGATCTTCCGATCTGGGATCCGGCGTTGTGCATCCAGTGCAACAAATGCGCCATGGTTTGCCCGCATGCGGCCATTCGCGTCAGTGCCTGCACGGCGGAGGCCCTGAGTGGTGCTCCAGAAGGCTTCCAGTCCCTCGACTACCGTGGCGACGAGTTCGGCAAGGGGATCAAATATCTGCTGGCGGTGTCGTCGGATGACTGCACGGGCTGTACCCTGTGCGTCGAAGTTTGCCCCGGCAAGGACAAGGCCAATCCGCGTCGCAAGTCTCTGGAAATGAAGCCGGCGGAGGAAGTTCAGGCGCAGTACGGGCAAACTCTTTACGACTTCTTCCTCTCGACCCCGAAGCCGGATCGCACCCAGGTGCCGATGAACGTCAAGCAAGTCCAACTGCTGGAGCCCCTGTTCGAGTATTCGGGGGCCTGCCTGGGTTGCGGCGAGACGCCGTACATCAAGCTCGTCACCCAGCTGTTCGGGGATCGGACCGTCATCGCCAACGCGACCGGTTGCTCCTCGATCTATGGCGGCGGGCTGCCGTTGGCTCCGTACTCCACCAATGCCGACGGTCGCGGACCGGCGTGGAACAACTCTTTGTTCGAGGACAACGCCGAGTTCGGTCTTGGCATGCGTGTCTCGATCGATCAGCTGAACACTCAGGCGAAGAGCCTGCTTGTGGGGCTGTCATCCACCCTTGGCGGCGTCCTGGTCGAGGAGCTTTTGAAGCCCGTCTCCGGCGAGGCAGAGATCGCCGCTCAGCGAGCCCGCGTGGTCGAGCTGAAGCGTAGTCTTGCCGGGAACTCCAGCCTGGAAGCGCGTCGTCTGATTGACACCGCCGACTATCTGGTTCCGAAATCGGTGTGGATCTTCGGCGGCGACGGCTGGGCCTACGATATTGGCTACGGCGGCCTCGATCACGTCATCGCGTCGAGTCGCAACGTCAATATCCTGGTCATGGACACCGAGGTCTATTCCAACACCGGCGGTCAGGTCTCCAAGGCAACTCCGATCGGGGCCTCGGCCAAGTTCGCCATCGCCGGGCAATCGGCGGCGAAGAAGGATCTCGGCGCCATCGCCATGACCTACGGCCACGTCTACGTCGCCCAGATTGGGTTCGCGTCGAAGGATGCGCAAACGGTGCGTGCCATCATCGACGCCGAGTCCTATGACGGGCCGTCGTTGGTGATCGCCTACTCTCACTGCATCGCCCACGGCTATGACATGACGAAGGCTTTGGATCAGCACAAAATGGCGGTCGACAGCGGACACTGGCCGCTCTACCGGTACGATCCGCGCCGTCTCCACGCCGGGGAAAAGCCCCTGGTGGTGGACAGTGGGGTGGCGAAGACGCCTCTTGCCGACTTCATGAACAGCGAGCCTCGCTTCCGTGTCGTCGGCCGGGACAACCCGGACCGCTTCAAGGATCTGCTGCGGCAGGCGCAAGACCACAGCATGCTGCGTGACGATCGTCTGCGCCACATCGCAGGCTTCCAGAAGCCGCCAAAACCCGCAGCGGAATGAGATGAGATCCCGGCGGGGGGGTGACGACGTCGTCATCTCCCCGCCGGGACCCACTCGACCCTTGAAGGCACACGACCAGACGCCACACGGCGATAAACCCCGCGACGAGCCTGGACACCAGATCGTCAGCATGTGCGGAGACACCGAATTATGGATCTGAGTACGCGCTATCTGGGCCTTGATTTGCCCCACCCTTTGATGCCCGGTGCCAGCACGCTGGTGAACGACTTTGATATGGTTCGTCGTCTTGAGGATGCTGGTGCGGCGGCGATTTGTCTGCCGTCGCTGTTCGAGGAGCAACTGACCAACGAGCACCAAAGCCTTCTTGAGCACGAGGAGTCGGTGTCTAACAGCGTCGCCGAGGCGACCACGTTTTTCCCGCGTCTGGCCGATTACAAACTCGGTCCTGAATCCTATCTGGATCAAATCCGGAAGACCCGCGAGGCGGTGTCGGTCCCGGTGATCGCTTCGCTCAATGGAACGACGGGTCCGGGTTGGG
>JANNSA010000764.1:0-2529 GCA_031402115.1 Hyphomicrobiaceae bacterium
AAGCACATTCTGATCGTGATCAGTTCTTCCGGATTGAAAAAGGCAAAGGCGAGGTCTGGATCGACGGCATTTGCACAAAGATAAAGGGTGATTTCGGCATTGTTGTTCCAGCGGGTGCGCGCCACAACATCGTCAATACGGGCGATAAGCTGCTGCGGCTCTACTCGCTGTACGCACCGCCGCAGCACCGCGATGGGATTGTTCAGGCCGCCAGATCCGATGCAGACGCCGATGACGAGCATTTCGATGGCAAGACCAGCGACTGATCAGCTGGCTGGGGCCAACTGTAGAGCCATCCCGCCGCCGGTCGGACAGTATCGCCGAAGCCGGCTACCAACAAGGTCAAGGAAAGAGTGGCGGTATACAGTGGTCGATCGGCGTAATCTTATCATTGGCGGCGGCGCTCTGGCTTTGGCGGGCGCGGGTGCTACGCTTTTTGGTCTCTGTCAAATGGGTTCGATGGCTGACTACACGTCTACCATTGCGCCGATGCGGGCCGTCCTTTCGCAAGACCCCGATATAGCCGAATTTGTCCGTTATTCTTCTCTAGCGGCCAACAGTCACAATACCCAACCCTGGAAGTTTCGGGCAAGCGACGGGCAGATCGCCATTATGCCGGACCTTTCCCGGCGCATACCGGTTGTCGATCCCGAAGACCACCATGTTTTTATCAGTCTTGGCTGCGCGGTTGAAAATTTGGCACTTGCCGCTGGGGCCCGCAACCGTTTGGGTGAAATCCGCTTTGACCCTGCGGGTGACGGGGCGGCGGTTCTGACATTTGGCGCTGCCGCCAATGCGAATTCCGCATTGTTCGATGCAATTCCTAAACGCCAGTCAACGCGGGCTGACTATGACGGCAAGCCGGTCAGCGCCGCCGACCTCGCGACATTGGCCGCCGCGGCTGCGGTGCCGGGCGTTGATCTGGTTCTGATCACGGATCGGCCGAAGATTGAGCGGGTGCGCGATCTCGTTGTCGCCGGCAACACTGTGCAAATCGCCGACGCGGCGTTCGTGCGGGAACTTAAAATCTGGCTGCGCTTCAGTCCGCGCGACGCCATCACCACGGGCGACGGGCTGTTCGGTGCGGCCAGTGGCAACCCAGCCCTGCCGGCATGGCTCGGTTCCCACTTGTTTGACTGGGTCTTCACACCAGATGCTGAGAACGAGAAAGTTGCACGGCAGTTGCACTCTTCGGCCGGGGTCGCTGTGTTCGTTTCTGAGCGGGATGATAAAGAACACTGGGTGCGCGCCGGACGCAGCTGCCAACGCTTCGCATTGCAGGCAACGGCACTCGGCCTCAAGCACGCCTTTATCAATCAGCCCGTCGAAGTCGCGCAGCTACGGCCGGAACTAGCGGCCCTCGTTGGCATGACAGGGCACCGGCCCGACCTCGTTATGCGCTTTGGTTACGGGCCGGAACTGCCGTTCTCGGCCAGGCGCCCGGTTTCGGCTGTACTTATATGATTGAAACCGTCCAAGACATCCGCCAGCGGCTGCCAACAACTGTCTATGAACTCGCCATCCGTCTCGGCGCCAAGCCCGATGTGGAATGCTCAACGGTAAAAATCCGCCAGACCGGGCAGATGAAGGAAATCAGCGCAGCCAATTGGATGAAGTTCAGCGCGACGCAGACCATGTCGACACGGGCGTGCGAATTTGACTGGCGGGCGCGCACCGGGCCGCTTGGGATAATCACGATACGCGATGCTTTTCTGCACGGACAAGGCCACCTGACCGTCAAAGCCCTCGGCCTTATTCCGATCACGACCGCCCCAATCTCGCCGCAGCTCAGTCGCGGCGAGTTGATGCGGTATCTTGCGGAGATCGCCTGGGCGCCCGGCGCCATATTGCACAACCGGGCGCTGCGCTGGCGCCAGTACGGACCCGACAGAATGGCGGTAAGCGCGGGTAGCGGCGATGCAGCGGCTGAAGTCCTGTTGAACCTCGATAGCGAAGGCCGCATTGCCGGGGCTTTTGCGCCGGATCGCGGGCGTTCGGTGAAACCGCCCTACCTCTTGACGCCCTGGCGCGGCAGCTTCTCCGATTACCGCCGCCACCAGGATGTGTGGCTGCCCTTTGCTGGTGAGGTCGGTTGGGAAATCGATGGTCAGCTGCACGTTTATTTTCAATGCCTGATCCAGGAATGGCAGTCATTGAGCACAGCACTTTGATCCACATCAAAGCCGGACCTTAGATTGAACGATTTGACTTCGGCATTGTTAACATAATGGCACTTGAGAACATCAAGATCCAAATCGAAATGCTGTTGGATGAAATCCAAGACCACCCGGGGACTTGGCACACGGTATATCAGAACGTGATGACGGAAATCGGTGCGATGTGCGCCGTCGGCTAGCCAGTATTTGAGGATTTGGCCGAACTGGAATGAACTTTGAAGAATAGCGACAAATCTAGTAATGTAGGAGTTTCACCAAGACCATGCTTGAGCAGGACCGACCAAGTTCAACGCGCCCAAGATTACTGCGCGCGCTCTATCTATTGTTTTTTCTTATCGCCTTCGGTGCTGGC
>JANNSA010000765.1:0-3720 GCA_031402115.1 Hyphomicrobiaceae bacterium
CGGCTGGCCACGTGTGCCAACGTCGGCGATGTGCCTGTGGTAAGGGCGGGCGCGCTGCGGCGCGCCCCTACAGCCCGGGCGCCGTCCGTTGGCATGCCCGTTGTGCCCATCCGGTTTACACGCTACCCCGCCACGCCTATGGTCCGCGCCAACACACCCAACCTGCGGACCCAATCCCATGCGCGCCGAAGTCGTTGCCCAAGTCGTTGAAATCAAGGAGAGCCTGGCTCTCCTGAGGAGGCATCTTTGACTGGGATGTCGCCATTGCCCGACTTGCGGAGCTGAACGCCCGCGCCGAAGATTCTGAACTCTGGAACCATCCGGAGAAGGCGCAGAAGGTGATGCGCGAACGCACGCTGCTGGAGAATGCGATCAACGGCTACAGCAAGTTGGCTGGAACGCTCGATGATCAGGTCGGCATGATCGAGATGGCCGAGGCTGAGGGCGATCACGGCATGGTGGCCGATGCCGAGGCCGAGATTGCCAGAATCAGAGCGGAAGCCAAGAAGCGCGAAGTGGAGGCGCTGTTGTCGGGCGAAGCTGATGGTTTCGACAGCTTCATAGAAGTGCATTCAGGCGCCGGCGGTACCGAGAGCCAGGACTGGGCGCAAATGCTGTTGCGCATGTACATGCGCTGGGCGGAGGCCCGTGGGTACAAAGTGGAACTGCTCGAGGAGAGCGAAGGCGAGGGCGCCGGCATCAAATCAGCGACCATCCAGGTGACTGGACCCAACGCCTATGGCTGGCTGAAGACAGAATCCGGCGTACACCGGCTGGTGCGCATCTCGCCGTTCGATTCTGCGGCGCGCCGGCATACCAGCTTCGCGTCAGCCTGGGTGTATCCGGTGGTCGATGACGAGATCGAGATCGAGGTCAACGAAAGCGATTGCCGGATCGACGTTTATCGCGCCAGCGGCGCCGGCGGCCAGCACATCAACAAAACCGAAAGTGCAGTCCGCATCACACATGCGCCGAGCGGCATTGTCGTCGCCTGCCAGTCTGAGCGGTCGCAGCACAAGAACCGTGCCACCGCCTGGAAGATGTTGCGCGCCAGGCTCTATGAGGCGGAACTGAAGAAGCGCGAGGACGCTGCAGCCGCGCAAGCCGCAACCAAGTCGACGGTCGGCTGGGGCCACCAGATCCGCTCCTACGTGCTGCAACCCTATCAGCTGGTCAAGGACCTGCGCACCGGTGTTACCAGCACTGACCCGCAGCGCGTGCTGAACGGCGACATCGACATCTTCATCGAGGCTTCACTGGCCAAACGCATCGAAGGCAGCGACGCGATTGGCGTGGAAGACATTGATTGACAGGTTCGCTGTAGGGGCGCGCTGCGGCGCGCGCCTACAATTCATCCAGCAGGCTCGCTGCCAGTTGCAGCACCTGATCCTCGCGGGCGGGCTGCCCGCCGAGCTGCACGCCGATGGGCAAGCCGTTGCTGTGCCGGGCCAGCGGCAGCGAAATCGCGGGCGTGCCCATGATGTTGTGCGGAAAGGTGAACTGCAGCGGTCTCGTGCCGTTGATCACCCAGTCCATCAGGCTCATGCCGGTCATGCCCTGATGATAGCGCCCGTGCGGCTCGGCGACCTGTGCCGTGGTCGGCGTCAGCCACACGTCGCACTGCGTGAACAGCTGTGCGAGCCGGCGGCGGGCGGCGTTCATGTAGGCGATGCTGGCGAGAAAACTGGCGGGTGTGATCTGTCTGGCATGTTCGTAGATCTGCAGCGTCACCGGCTCAAGCGTGTCCGGGCTGATCGCGCGGCCGGTGCGGCGGGCCGCATCCTCCAGGATCAAATTGAAGCCGAAGAACCAGACATCAAGCATGCTGCGGTCAGCTTCTACTGCGTCGAAGTCCGGCGTCACGATTTCCACATGATGGCCCATGCTGGCCAGCCGCTTGCCGGTCGCGTGCACGGCCGCTGCCACTTCGGGATCGACGGGCGCAGCCATGACCGGAGTTGTGGTGATGCCAATGCGCAAGGGTTGGCTCGGCGTTCGGATCAACTCGGCATAGGGCCGGTCGGGCTTGGCGATAACGAAGGGATCGCCAGCCTGCGGCACTGCCAGGCAATCCAGCATGGCGGCGGTGTCGCGCAGCGACTTCGTTTGCACGAAGTTCATCGCCAGGCCCCAGCCGCCCTCGTCGCGGCCTGGCCCGGCAGAGACCCGCCCGCGTGACGGCTTCAGGCCAATGCCGCCGCACCAGCTTGCCGGAATGCGAATGGAGCCGGCAATATCAGAGCCGTGCGCGATCGGCACCATGCCCGCCGTCACCGCCGCCATGCCGCCGCCCGTTGAGCCACCGGCACAAAAACCGTGCCGGGCCGGGTTGTGCGTCGTGCCATAGAGGGCGTTCTCGGTCGCCGCCGAAATGGAGAACTCCGGCGTATTGCTGCGGCCGATAATGGCCAGTCCCGCCTGCTTGAACAGCGTGCCAAGGTGGCTGTCGGTGGCGGCGACGGTGCCCGCCAGCAGCCGGCTGCAGAATTCCTGCTTGCGGCCAGCCAGATGCGGGCCAACGTCCTTGATCAGGAATGGCACGCCACGGAAAGGACCGGTGCCAAGCGTTGTCTCGTCCAGCCCTTCGATCTGGTCATGGTACAGTTCGACAACGCCGTTGATCGCCGGATTGCGCTCGGCAATCGCGGTGGCCGCGACATGCACCAGCTCGCGCGGGCTGACGTCGCGACGGGCGACAAGCTCGGCCAGGCCAAGCGCATCATGGGCGGCGTACTCGTCAACGCGCATCGGACCATTCCCCATACTTACAGCGACCAGCCACCGTCAATTACGTGCACGCCGCCGGTCACGAACGCGCTCTCGTCACTGGCCAAGTAAACCGCGAGCGCCGCAATCTCCGCCGCACTGGCAAAACGGCCCAATTTCTGGCGCGCCGTGAACGCAGCCTTGTTAGCCTCGTAGGTGCCCGGCAGCGCACGGATGCGCTGCTCCAACGATGGCGAGTCAACTGTGCCGGGGCAAATGGCGTTGACGCGGATGCCGCGATCAGCGTGGTCGACGGCGACCGCCTTGGTCAGGCCAATCACGGCGGCCTTGGTGGCGCCATAGACCGCCCGGTTCGGCGCGCCCTTCACTGAGGACGCTGCTGACGCCATGTTGATGATCGAGCCGCTGCCACGCTCCAGCATGCCCGGCAGGAAGGCGTGCAGCGTCCGCCACATGGATTTGACGTTAAGGTCGAACGAGAAATCCCAGTCTTGCTCGCTGCAATCGAGTATAGTACCAGCGTGGACAAAGCCGGCACAGTTGAAAAGCACGTCGATCGGACCAGCTGCCGCGCCCGCCTTTGCCACTGCCGCGCTGTCGAGCGCGTTGAGCGGCGCGGTTTTGATACCCGGCGCCTCCATGGCCAGGGCCTCCAACAACTTGGCGTCAAGATCCGTTGCGATCACTTGCGCACCTTCTGCGGCGAAAGCCAGTGCCGTTGCCCGGCCGATACCTTGGCCTGCCGCCGTCATGAACACCCGCTTGCCCGCCAGTCGTCCGCCCGTCGCCATGTCACGCTCCTGAAGCTGTTTGCCTGACTATTGCCGCCAAGCTGGGGGTGCGCGCAAGGGGAACTGAGGGCATGCATCGCGTACTGCACTTATGCTAGGAGGTGGGCCATGAAAAAGAAGAAAGAGATGCCGGCCGGCAAAGGTCCCTCGCAGCGCATGCTGCGTGTCGCTGAACTGATCCGCCACAAGGTGTCGGAGATGC
>JANNSA010000766.1:0-1916 GCA_031402115.1 Hyphomicrobiaceae bacterium
AATGCCCAGGATACGAGGTTCACTCAGGTTACCGAAAATGCCCTGTCCAGCTTGAGCGTTGCGTCGTCGGTGACGTTGAATTGATTGATCAGCGTGAATGCCATGGTCACTACTCCTTATAAACACCCGGCCGAACCGGCCTTAGCAGCCGGAAAAAACGATTTGCCTAGCAGCATCGTCAGGCTACTGAGCAAATATGCGTGCTATGAAGCTTGTGCTCAAGGGGCGCCTTTTCCTCGCGGACGTCAACGCCCTAGCGTCGTGATCGAGCGCGGCTTGTTCCAGGCTCGAAGGCCCCGGCGAACCTGCAACACGCTCGAATGATGCGTGAATAAGGGCACCCCGCGAGGGTCGTGGCTCGGGAATGTTAATTTGCGCTGGCCACCTCGCGCGGTCTGGTGGCAGCCGGCCTTCGCGGCCAATCATGCGAGCGCGCGTCAGGACCGGCATCGGACCGCGGCTGCCAAATCGGTGCACCGGGACGCGGTCGCGTTTGCTCGCGCCCTGTTGCAGTATCGTCACCAAATCCGCGTCAGTGCGGCGCATAATCCCTCATGTGGTGATGGTTGGCTGGTGGCCTATGGTTTTGCGACGCTCGATTTTCGCGCTTTGCGCGCTTTCGGTCCTCATTCCGGGACCGGCGACGGCTGCTGACGACTGGGCTGGCCTCTACGTCGGCGGCGAGACCGGCGCGCTCTGGCAGAGCTTCGATCACAGCTTCCGCTTCGATGGAACACTCGCGCCCGGTACAAGTGGCGGCGGGATCGACAATCAAACCAATTGGCTGGGCGCCGTCTACGGCGGCTACAATCATCAGCTCGGAAACCTTGTTCTCGGCATCGAGGGTGACGTGACCTGGGGCCCGGACGAGGGTTCCGACACGCTGCTGTTCAGGGTGCCGGGCGATTTGGACGACACCTTCACGGCGCTCAGCCGACTGGGGACCCTGAGCTCCATTCGCGGGCGCATCGGTCTTGCATGGGACCGGGCACTTGTTTTCGCCACGGCGGGCGTTGCCTTCGCGGACGTGGCGACCAGCGTGACGGTCGCCTCCACCGACGGCAGTTTTGGAGCCGTCCCGAGCCTGACCTTCTCGGACTCCGACAGGCTGACGGGATGGACGGTCGGCGGCGGCATCGAGTACGCGCTGTCGAGCAACTGGCTGGCGCGCGCCGAGTATCGCCACACCGATCTCGGCGATCTCTCATTCTCCTTCACCGATCCGGTGCTGCTGGCGCCCGCTTACGCGCCCGACCACATTTCAACAGACGTGACGCTCGACGACGTCCGCGTCGGCATCGCGTACAAGTTCTGACGCGGGATCGCCGGACTTCCCCCGAATCAAGTCCGGGGTCAGCGCCAGCCTACTTGGTCGTCGACACTTTCCAGTGCTCGTTGTGCCGCCCTTGCGCCCAGCGGGCCACGTGACGGGCGTCCTCCTCCAAGCGGAGCAGTCGATAGCGCATGCGCTCGGCCGGCGACGAGACCCAGGTCTTGAAGCTGGCGCGGGTCCGACGCGGCGTCGCGATCGGCTCCGCCAACCCGAAATGGGCGGCGATCCGCTCACGCCACCAGCGATGCGGCTTCAAGGTGACATGGGCATTTCGACCGTCGGGCAGCGTGTGCTTGGCGGCCTTGGTGTCGACCACGATCAGCGCCCGGCGCGACGCCGCACGCATGTCGGCGAGCACGCCGTCCACGTCCTGCTCGTCGATATGCTCGAGCACGTCGATGTTGACGAGGAGGTCGGCTGGCACAGCCGGCTTGCCGGCGTACTCGGCGATTGCCGGATCATAGCGCCAGAGCGCCACGTCCTCGCCGAGCCCGAGGATGTCCAGGAACCGGCTCTGGCCGCAGCCGTAGTCGAGAATGGACTTCGGCGCGGCGATGCGAATCCAAGGCCGCAGGAACCGGAG
>JANNSA010000767.1:0-2666 GCA_031402115.1 Hyphomicrobiaceae bacterium
AACGGCAGGAACGACTTCATGTCGCGCAGATTGTAGGCATCCTGCGCGCCGACGTTGAACTGCTGGGAGAAGATCTGGCGGAAGTGCGCGTTGGCCAGCGACTTCGACCAGGTGTAATTGCCCAAGACCTGCAAGTTGCCAAAGCGACGCTGCACCTTGGCCTGCAGCGAGTCGTACCAGGTTTGGCCCTGGCCCGAGTTGCGGCTCACCACATCGAGATACTGGGGGAACGGACGGAGCGCTTGCGCGACGGTGCGCGTGAGCGGGTAGTTGGCATAGGGCAACCGAACGGTGCCATTCGCCAAGGCGGCTTGACCGGCTGGCGAAGCGAGAGTCGACTGCAGCAGACTGCCTTTCGAAAGCTGGCTGGTCTGCAGTTGATTGATATTGATGGTGGAGTTGAGACCGCTACCCCGATTGCCGATATAGCCGATATCGAAGAGGAAACGGGCGAATTCGTGCTGAATGTTGAAGCTCCAGTTGTAGATGCGCGGCGCCTTGCCGAAGTTGGGACCGAGGAAGTCGGCACCCTGGAAGTTCAACTGAGCCGGATCGAAATTCGGCGGCGGCGCATAGTTCGGGCCAACGGGAATGCCGCCGTCCCAATTCAGCACCGGGTCGACAAAGTTGCCTTGGAGTGCATTCGGGGCCGTGAATCCTGGCCGGCAGCCGCAGCCACCATTGCCGAGCGTCTGATAGAAGATACCCCAGCCACCGCGCAGCACGGTCTTCGAAGTAACTTGATAAGCGAAGCCGAGGCGAGGTCCGATGTTCGAGTAGTCCGTGGGATAGGGACGGAGTTTACCGGTACGTCCCGGGCCATTGCCATAAAATTCCAGCGCGCCTGGAAGACCGCCCGCGCCGGCATTTGGTTTAGTGAGATTTAAGCTGCCCCAGTTGCCGCTCGGGAAGAAGAATCCGACGGGCACTTCGTAGCGCATGCCCAGATTCACGGTCAAGCGTTGGCTCACCCGCCAATTGTCGGAGAAGTACCCGGCAGTGTAGCGGTAGTTAATCGGATCCAAAATAATCGGCAACACACCGCGGTTGGCTTCTTCCACCGCGCCCAACAGGAGGCTGGCGAACTCGTGTCCGCTGCCGCTCGCGCTGCCGGGAATCGCCGTCTGATTGCGGCTGAAGAAGTACTCGCCATTGGAGCCGGCGAGATCGAAGCCGAAAGTGGATAAGCGGCGATGATCCCAACCGAACTTGAACTCATGCTTACCCTTGATCCAAGTGGCGCCCTGGCTGAGGTGCAGCGTGTCGTTGTCCTGGCCGCCATTGGCGACCTTGCCGTCCAGCACGCCATAGGCAGAAAGGCCAGCCGCGCCACGGAAGCGGATGCGCGGCATGGCGTCGGCTTCCGCAGTCTGGCCGGGGATGCCGAGCTTCGAAGCCCAGCCGGCCTGCGCGGGGTTATTCCAAAGCTGGCGCGTGGCCGAGTAGCCCAGGGTGCTGTGCAGTAGGAAGTTCGGTGACAGGCTCCAGTCGTGATTGAAGCGAATGTTGAAGGGCAGTTGGCCGCTGAATCCCAAACCGTTACCGATGGGGCCAGCGAAGTTGGTCGTATCCTGATTGCCACCGTTTTCTTTACTCAGGAAGAAAGCCAAGCGGTTGTTCGGGGTAAAGGCATGGTCGAATTTCAAGCTCCAGATCTTCTGCTCGATCACGCTCTGATTGACGAAGTCGTAGTTGTTGAGCAACGGGGCGCGCGTCGGAGTCGGAATCAGCGGCAGCAAGTTCTTGGCCACGTTGCTGAAACGCGCCTGCGGAATGGTGTTATTTGGAAACGGCGTACGCACGCCATTGGCCGTCGTGGCCGGATCGTAGACCGTTTGGGCACCCAACTCGGAGAAATTACCGGATTTCATGGCCGCCGTCGGAACAGTCAAGAGCGGGAAGCTGATGTTCGCCGGTAGCAACCGCTGCGTGTAAGTGAAGTAGAAAAATGTCTTGTCGCGCCCGTCATAAACCTTCGGGACATAAATCGGGCCGCCGGCGGCTCCGCCGATTTCGTTCTGCCGCTCTTTCGGGCGGAAGCTGGTGGCCGGATTCGTGCTGGCATTGCGCGCCCAAGCATTGGCGTTCCAGATGTCGCGGCGCATATTCAAAAACGCCGTGCCGTGATACCAATTAGAGCCGCTCTTCGTGGCGTAGGTTTCGATGCCGCCGCCGAAGCGGCCGAGTTCCGCGGCGTAAGCGCCCGTGGTCAACTTGAACTCCTGGAACATCTCCGCAGCGGGCATATTGAAGACCGTACCGCCCGATTCCGGGATAATCGCCGACGCGCCGTCAATCTGTACTTCCTGCGCCCGTCCGCCCGAACCCGAAATACTCACTTCGGCACCCGAATTCACTCCGGGCATGTAAGTGACGAACGATCGCGGATTGCGAATGGCACCGGTGAACAGAGGAATGTCATTCATGAATTTGGGGGAAAAGCTCTGCCCAATTTCGCTGGTGGAGCTCTGCAAAAGGGGCGCCTCAGCCGAGACGTCCACCGACTGCTGCACGTCACCTACTTCGAGGGACAGGTTCAGGTCAAGTCGTTGTCCGATCAGGATCTGAATATTGCTGCGGTTTAGCTTCTTAAATCCGGTCTTCTCCACCGTCAGTGTGTACACATCGGGCTGTCCCCAAACCACCGACGGAACGCCGTCGGTCAG
>JANNSA010000768.1:0-8774 GCA_031402115.1 Hyphomicrobiaceae bacterium
CCGTCCCCCCCCCCCCCGGGCCGGGGCGCCCAACCACCCCCTAACCCCCCCACCCCCTCTGCACATGTTGCGCTCCGCCGCGTGGGGGCTAAAAATGTGTCGCCCCTACTGGTCAAGTCAGTATTCTGAGCTTCGGATGCCGGTTAACGTCCTTGTACAGCAAGTAGCGGAAGCGGCCGGGGCCGCCCGCGTAACAGGCTTGCGGGCAGAACGCACGCAGCCATAGGAAGTCGCCGGCTTCCACTTCCACCCAATCCTGGTTGAGGCGGTAAACCGCCTTGCCTTCCAGAATGGTGAGGCCGTGTTCCATGACATGGGTCTCGGCGAACGGGATACAGCCGCCCGGCTGAAACGTTACGATGTTGACGTGCATGTCATGGCGCAGATCGCTGGGGTCGACGAAGCGCGTTGTCGCCCAGGCGCCGTTGGTGTCCGGCATGACAATCGGCGTCACGTCCCGTTCATTGGTGACAAAGGCTTCGGGCCTGGCGATGCCATCCACGGCCTCGTAGGCCTTGCGTATCCAGTGGAACCGCACCGGCGCAGCGCTCTCGTTGCGGATGGTCCAAGGCGTGGCCGCCGGCACATAAGCATAACCGCCAGCGGCCAGGGCGTGCGTCTGGCCAGCCAATGAGAGCGTCAACGCCCCTTCCAGCACGAACAACACGGCCTCGGCGGCGCTGTCCGGCTCTGGCTGATCACTGCCGCCGCCAGCAGCAACTTCCATAATGTATTGGCAGAACGTCTCGGCAAACCCGGACAACGGCCGGGCCAGAACCCACGCCCGCGTCGCCCGCCAATGCGGCAGGTTGCTCGTGACGATGTCGAGCATCACGCCCTTGGGGATCACCGCATAGGCCACAGTAAACACCGCCCGGCCCGTCAACAGCTGGGTCTGTGGGGGGTGACCGCCATGCGGCGCGAAATATGTCGCTTTGACCATCTTGCGTTGAATTCCTGGTGGAGCAGAGGGGGATCGAACCCCTGACCTCGGCATTGCGAACGCCGCGCTCTCCCAACTGAGCTACTACCCCTTGCCAGGACGGCTCATCTAGGGTGCGTAGTGGGATGGTGTCAAGGTTGCGGACGGGAGCGGGAAAGCCATGCAGAGCCGGCGGGTAATCACGGTTGTTGGCGCGCACGCCGAGGGCGAGGTTGGCGATGTCATCATAGGAGGCGTGCTGCCGCCGGCGGGCGCCACCATGTTTGAGCGCATGCGCACGATGGAGCGCGAGCATGACCACATTCGCAAAGTTCTGATCCAGGAACCGCGCGGCTCGGTCGCCCGGCACGTCAACCTGCTGACGCCGCCAATCCGGCCCGATTGCGACGCCGGCCTGATCATCATGGAGCCGACCGAATATCCGCCCATGTCGGGATCCAACTCCATGTGCGCAGCCACCGTGTTGCTGGAGATGGGCATGGTGCCGATGCAGGAACCGGAAACCACCTTAACGCTCGATACGCCGGGCGGTCCCGTCAAGGTGCGCGCCGAATGCCGCGATGGCCGGGTAAAGAGTGTTGAGCTGACGAATGTGCCCGCATTCGCGCTGCATATCGGCCACCCGCTGGAGCTGGCGGGTTATCCGTTGCTCAAAGTTGACGTCGCTTATGGCGGTATGATCTTTGCCAGCGTCGATGCCGAGGCCCTGGGTTTCAGCATCGCACCGGACGAGGCGCGCGACCTCGCCGTGCTCGGCGAACAGGTGCGCATGGCGGCGCGGGCGCAGATCAAGGCGGTGCATCCGGAAAACCCGGACATCAGCAGCGTTTCCATTGTGCAATTCGCCGGGCGCTTCAATGGCGCGGGCGCCGTCAGCCGCAACACCTGCATCGTCTCGCCGGGCCGTTCCGATCGCAGCCCGACCGGCACCGGCACATCGGCCCGCCTCGCCATCCTCGCCGCCAAGGGGCTGATGCGCGAAGGCGACACGCTGATCCATGAATCGATCATCGGCTCGCAGTTCACCGGCCGCATCGTCGGCACGGCGCGCGTCGGCGAACTGCCTGCGGTCATCACGACAATCCGTGGCCGCGCCTGGCTGACGGGTATCAACCAGGTATTCATCGACCCGGACGACCCCTGGCCGCAAGGCTACGTCGTCAGCGACACCTGGGGCACCAGCGGCACGACGCGGCAGTGAGGGGACATGAATTTACCTTCGGCATTGCCGTGACGACGCGGCCGAACATGAACATCATGTCTCATCAGCGTTGCTTGGGGATGACGCGGTTGGACCGATGATGGCAAGATGTGGTGCGAAGCAATGCACGAGCGGGGCCGAAGACCATGCCGTTTCTGATTGAGTGGGCGGAGATGTTCGTGCGCTGGCTGCACGTGATCGCGGGCATCGCCTGGATCGGCTCGTCTTTCTATTTCGTGCATCTCGACTTGAGTCTCAAGAAGCGTGAAGGGCTGCCGGAGGGGGCGGGCGGCGAGGCCTGGCAGGTGCATGGCGGCGGCTTCTATAACATGGTCAAGTATCTGGTGGCGCCGGCGCGCATGCCCGACGAACTGACCTGGTTCAAATGGGAGGCCTACACCACCTGGATTTCCGGAATCGGGCTGTTGGCGATCGTCTATTATCTCGGCGCCGAGCTGTTTCTGATCGATCGCAACGTGCTGGCCTTGGAGCCATGGCAGGCGATTGCGATCAGTGTTGGCGGCCTGGTGGCTGGCTGGGTGGTCTATGATCAGCTGTGCAAATCGCCGCTCGGCCAGAACGACTGGGCGCTGCTTGGCACGGGCTTCGTGGCTCTGGTGGCGGCCGCCTATGGCTTCACGCAGGTGTTCGGCGCGCGTGGCGCGTTCATGCAGATGGGCGCGCTGATCGGCACCATGATGGTCGCCAACGTTGCCATGATCATTATCCCGAACCAGCGCAAGGTTGTCGCGGACCTGATCGCGGGCAAGTCGCCAGACCCGGCGCTTGGAGCGCGTAGCAAGCAACGCTCGCTGCACAACAACTACCTGACGCTGCCGGTCGTCTACATCATGATCGGTACGCATTATCCGCTAACGCACGCGACGCGCTGGAACTGGCTGATGCTGGCGCTGGTGTTTGTGATCGGCATCGCCGTCCGGCACTTTTTCAACACCCGCCACAAGGGCTTGCCGTCGCCCTGGTGGAGCTGGGGCGTCGCGGCCGCCAGCGCCATCGGCATCGTCTGGCTGAGCACGGCCGGCCCGAGCTATGGCCCGCGCGTCGAGGCGCTGACGACACAAGTGGCGGCGGCCGACGCTGAGAACATTGTGATCGGACGCTGCAGCATGTGCCATGGTCAGGAGCCGGGCTGGGATGGCGTGCGTGTAGCGCCACAGGGCGTCCTGCTGGATACGCCTGAAGCCATCCACCTGAACGCGCAGCGGATTGCGGCGGCCAGTGTTTGGACCAACGCCATGCCGCCCGGCAATGTCACGGATATGACCCTTGAAGAACGCCAGACACTGGCAGCTTGGCTGCGCGACAAGGGGCTATGAAAAATGCCGCGCACCGTTCCGCCGCTCAGCCGGTCGACACCACTTATCGGCATTGAACCCTTGACGCGTGAACACTTCGCGCCGTTCGGGGATGTCATCGAAATGCACAATGCTCAGCGACGGCTGATCAACGGCGGGCATGCGACACGCTATCACGACCTAGCGGCGATCGACGCGGCGGCTGCAGGCGGCAAAGCGATCTTGTCGCTTTTTGCTGCGACGCCGTACATGAAGCCAATCCAGATCGATGTTCTGGAATGTCACCCGCTTGGGTCGCAGGCGTTTTTCCCGGCAACTTTGTCCTTGGGAGATACGTGGTTGGTGGTTGTTGCCGGCGGCTCAGCGCAGGGTCCCGATCTAGCGACCATCCGTTGCTTCCGCGCACAGAATGATCAGGGCGTAAACTATCGTGCGGGTTGCTGGCACCACCCATTGCTCGTTCTGCAACCAGCAACCTTCATCGTGATTGATCGTGACGGTCCGGGCAACAATCTCGTGGAATTTCAAATGAAGGCAGCGGCGCCCCAACTTATCGATGCTCGGCCGATGCCCTGAGTGGCAGGAGTTTGGCTGTTTGCGCCGATCAGGTCAGACGGCTTGAATGGCCCGTGGCGGCAACCGGCGCGAAGCACTGCACCGCCGCCTGCAAGTCAGCCAGCACGACTGACCGCTCGCGCTCTGACCGCGCCGAGTAGACGTGGATTTCGTCAGCATCGAGCAAGGCGCTGGACTGCCGGATTTCGGCTAGGTTGAGCGAACCAATCGTTGAAGCCGTGGCGTCGACGAGCAGTGCCGTGCGTGTGCCATCGGCAGCGCGACGGGCGATGACATAGACCACATCCGTTAATTCCGGGCAGCCGAACAAGCTGTGTACCGTGTGGATGTGGCGCTTGCCTGACGCACCGGTCCAGGCATGCAACCGGGGCTCAGCCGCCAGGAACAGGTCGGAATGCAGCTCATGCCGCACCTTTGCTGCGATCCGGCGACCACTGAATTCAAGAACTTGAACGCCCATGATGCATCTCGCCGTTGCGCTCTGCCACCGTCCGATGTGAGTGGTGATAGAGCCTGTTTCCAGCAGAACTATGGCTTGACTTTGTATGAACGGGGCCTGTACGGGGCGTTTTTGGGTCAAATGTTCACAAACAAGGCAGTTGATCGTGACCCAAACTGGCACCGCACCGGCCAATTTCGGATAGTTAGCTGCTGCAACCATACGCACCGGCAGACTTGACGGATCGCCGTGGTTTAGTGTCGATCAGCGCTGCCCATCTAACCCACCAAGGTTACGTTGAGTTCCAGCCCGCACGAAGGAAGCCGTCATGAGCGCCGCAAACGGACGCCTCGCTGACCTATGGGACGCCAAGGTCGCTGCTGGACTGGATGAACCAGGCCAGCTGCACTATCGCTCCAACCTGCTCGGCTCAGACCTGCGCATCACGAATTTTGGTGGCGGCAATACTTCCGCCAAGGTGCGCATGACGGATCCGTTGACCAAAGCGGATGCGCTCGTGCTGTGGGTCAAGGGCTCAGGCGGCGATCTTGGCTCGATGGCGTTGGACGGTTTTTCAACGCTTTACATGGACAAGCTGCAGGCGTTGAAGGGACTGTATCGCGGTCTCAACCATGAAGACGAGATGGTTGGCTACCTGCCGCATTGCACCTTCAATCTCAACCCGCGTGCCGCATCCATCGACACGCCGCTGCATGCTTTCGTGCCAGCCGCCCATGTCGATCATATGCATCCCGACGCACTGATCGCCATTGCCGCCTCGAAGAACGCCGAACGACTGACGCACGATGTGTTTGGCAACGAACTGGGATATCTGCCCTGGCAACGGCCCGGCTTTGAACTCGGCTTGAGACTTGGCGCATTGGCTGAAGCAAACCCATCGATGACCGGCGCCGTGCTTGGCGGCCACGGTGTGTTCACGTGGGCCGATACTGCCCGTGATTGCTACACCACGACTTTGCGCATCCTGCAGAAAGCGGCGGATTGGTTGGCCGCCAACGAGCGCCAACCGATGTTCCAGGGGGCCCGCTTCGAAGCCGCGGCAGCGCCAGTTCGCGCGCAAGTCGCTGAACGTCTGATGCCCGCCATCCGGGGCCGCATTTCTACGCAAACACATATGGTTGGCCACTTTACCGATGCGCCAGAGGTGCTGGAATTCGTCAATAGCCGGGGCATCGACAGCCTAGCGCCGCTCGGCACATCCTGCCCGGACCATTTCCTGCGCACTAAGATCCGGCCCCTGGTGCTTCCCTTTGATCCCAAGCCGGGCAATGTTGATGCTTTACTTGACCAGCTCGATGGACTGCTGGAGGGCTATCGCGCCGGCTACGCCGCTTACTACGAGCGCTGCAAACGGCCGGACTCGCCCGCCATGCGCGATGCCAATGCCGTCATCTACTTGGTACCAGGCATCGGCATGCTGAGCTTTGCCCGCGACAAGCCAACAGCGCGTATCGCCAGTGAGTATTATACCAATGCCATCAATGTGATGCGCGGCGCTTCTGGTGTCGATAGTTACGTCGGACTGCCGGAGCAGGAAGCCTTCAACATCGAGTATTGGCTGTTGGAAGAGGCCAAGTTGCAGCGCCAGCCGAAGCCGAAATCACTGGCTGGCCGTGTTGCCTACATCACGGGTGGCGCTGGTGGCATCGGCCGCGCGATTGCCACGCGACTGCTTGGCGAGGGCGCCACCGTGGTGCTGGCTGACATCGACGCCGGCGCACTGGACGAAGCCGTCGCACATTTCCGCAATGGCTTTGGCAGGGACGCCGCCGCCGGAGTGCAGGTTGACGTCACCAGCGAGGCCGCCGTGATTGCTTCGTTCGAAACTGCCGTGCGGGCTTATGGTGGCATCGACATCGTCGTCAACAACGCCGGCATCTCGTCGGCGGCACCAATTGAAGACACCAGCTTGGAATTATGGAACCGCAACATGGCAATCCTGGCGACCGGCTATTTCCTGGTCGCACGCCAGGCTTTTCGGCTGCTGAAGACACAAGCAATGGGCGGCGCGCTTGTCTTCATCGCCTCCAAGAACGGCCTGGCAGCATCACCCGGAGCCGCTGCCTACTGCACCGCCAAGGCCGCTGAAATCCACCTCGCCCGTTGCCTGGCGCTGGAAGGCGCGCCGCTTGGCATTCGCGTCAACACCGTCAACCCTGACGCTGTGCTGCGCGGTTCACGCATCTGGCAAAGCGAATGGCGCCAGCAGCGCGCCGCAAGCAACAAGGTCAAGGAGGATGACCTCGAGGAGCACTACCGCCAGCGCTCACTGCTAAAGCGCTCGGTATTCCCAGAGGACGTCGCCGAGGCCGTCTATTGGCTGGCATCGGACCTGTCCGCCAAGTCGACCGGCAACATGATCAATGTCGACGCCGGTAACGTGCAGAGCTTCACACGCTGACGGCTGTTCCTGTTGATTGCGGCATCCGTGCTTGACGATGGTTGGCGCTGCCTTAGGGTTCAGCCACACGTAAAGCCAGGGACGGGGCGCCTTTATCCATGCTGCAGAACCTGCTCGGTGTTGCCCGGCACTATGATGTGATCACCGCCTGGATCGGCCGCTCGGCCGGCTGGCTGATTTTGCTTTCAATCTTGGTCAGCGCCGCCAATGCGTTTTCCGGCTGGGCGTTCGGCGCCAGTTCCAATGCCTGGATGGAACTGCAATGGTATCTGTTCACCGCTGCCTTCATGCTGGCGGCACCCTATACCCTGCAGCGCAACGAACACATCCGCATCGATGTTGTGACTGGTCGCTTCGCCAAGCGGACGCGCGACTGGATCGACGTGTTCGGGCATATCTTCATGCTGCTGCCATTCACGCTGCTCATGATTTGGCTGTGTTGGCCGTACTTCACCAATGCTTGGTTTTCGCGCGAAGTCTCAGGCTCGGCCAATGGCTTGAGCCTTTGGCCTTTGCGGCTGGTGATACTTCTCGGCTTTGTGCTGCTGTTCTGCCAAGGCCTATCCGAGTTGGTGAAGCGGTTGGCGATCCTGCATGGATTGATGCCTGATCCGGATGCGGGCGCCGGTGGCAATCACGCGCCGCCCGTCACACCGATTCCCGGCTGAGGGGCACAGCGCCATGATTGCATTTCTGATCGCCAACATGGCGCCGATCATGTTCGTGGTGCTGGTGCTGGTGCTGCTGCTTGGCTACCCGGTCAGTTTCTCGCTGGCCTTCGTCGGCCTGAGTTTCGCGATACTCGGTATACAGCTTGGCCTGTTCCAGCCGACTTTCCTGCAGGCGCTGCCCGAACGTGTCTGGCAGGTCGCCTCCAACGAAACTTTGCTGGCGATCCCGTTCTTCACGTTCATGGGGCTGGTGCTGGAACGCTCCGGCATGGCCGAGGAATTGCTCGATACCGCTGGCAAGCTGTTTGGCCCAGTGCGCGGCGGCGTCGCCTATGCCGTGATCTTCGTTGGCGCGCTGTTGGCGGCCACTACCGGTGTGGTCGCGGCGTCGGTGATCGCCATGGGCTTGATCTCGCTGCCGATCATGCTGCGCTACGGCTATGACCGGCGGCTGGCATCCGGCGTCATCGCCGCCTCGGGCACCTTGGCGCAGATCATCCCGCCATCGCTGGTGCTGATCATCATGGCCGACCAGCTCGGCGTGCCGGTTGGCGACATGTACAAAGGCGCTGTCATCCCAGGTCTCATGTTGACCGGCCTGTACGCACTCTACGTCTTGGCCGTCACGCTGATCGCGCCAAAAGCGGCGCCAGCGCTGCCAGCCGAAGCCCGCTCGTTCGGCGTCGGCGCTGATTATCAACCTGTGATGCACGCCGTAGCGTTGCCGCTGATGCTCATGATCTGGGGCATGATCGCCCTATTCGCACCAGGTATCGCCACAGGCGTGCTGTCGAGCTTCGTACCCGGCGCGGCGGTGACGCTGGAGACATTCGTTGTCAGCGAGGGCTGGCGGATCGTCACGCTGCTCGGCGGCTTCGTGCTGATTTACATCCTGCACCGCCTGCTGCTGGCCAATCTGCCACGTCCAGCCGGCCGCGCGCTCGGGTTGGTGCTCTTCGCACTAGCCGCCGTGCTGGCCCTTTGGATCGTGCTCGGCTTTGGCCGCGCGCTGACGGAAGGGTTCGGGGTTGGCGCTTACGCGCTGGTCTCGCGTTGGGCGCAGTTCGGCGGCGTTATCGCGCTGCTGGGCGCCGGCATGGCGTTGATGCGCAGCCCCAGCCCCGTCGTCGCCAGCGCCATGGGCAAGATCGTCGCCGACCTGCTGCCGCCGTTGATCCTGATCTTTCTGGTGCTCGGCACCATTTT
>JANNSA010000769.1:0-1585 GCA_031402115.1 Hyphomicrobiaceae bacterium
TCGTGTTGATAGGCAACAGGAAATCGAATCGGGTGGTCTCGTGAGTTGGTGATCTGGTGATTGGGGTTCAAGGATTTGGCGATTTGGGGATTTGGCGACTGGCGATATTTGCGGTGTCGGGGGAGGGTTCGCGTGGCAGCAATTGCCACCAGCCGCCATCGAAAGCGCGAATCAGGCCGGAAATCGCGTGGCATGTAGTGTGCTCCTTCCTTCGCCATGGACAAGGCCGAACTCCAGGCGAGGAGCCTCACGTTTGCGGTGGGGATCACCGACCTGACACGGGTCATGCGCGACAGTCCGGCTGGCCGTGGGCCGGCGGATCAGTTGTCTCGTTGCGCAGCCTCGGTTGGCGCGAATTACCGGGCGGCTTGCCGCGCGCGATCGCGGGCCGAGTTCGTTTCCAAGCTCGGACTCGTCGTTGAGGAGATTGATGAAGCCGTCTACTGGCTTGAACTCATAACCCGCAGCGGCCTGATGTCGCCAGCGAATTCAGAAAATCTACTGGACGAGGCGCAGCAACTGCGGGCGATATTCGCCGCCTCGTACGGCACGGCCCGGAAGAACCATCAGCTCGCCCAAAAGCATCGTCGGCGCGTTTGACAGCAAATCCCGAAATCCCGAAATCCCGAAATGCCGAAATCCAGAAATTACGCAACCCAAATCACAAGATCACCAAATCACGAGATCACCAAATCAGCATGACGAAACCGTTCGTTCCACGTTCAGGTCGAACATCGGCCTGAGCTGCGTCCCGACGATGTTGCCGGCAAACGCCGCGATCAACCACAGCCACCCGTGCAGGCTGCCTGACGCGATGCCGCCGAAGTAAGCGCCGATGTTGCAGCCGTAGGCGATGCGGGCGCCGTAGCCGAGCAGGATGCCGCCAATAACTGCGGCCGCGAGCGAGCGGCCCGACACCTTCCACTCCGGCGCGAACCTGCCGGCGAGCATCGCCGCGGTCAGCGCGCCGAGGATGATGCCGAAGTTCATCACCGACGTCACATCCACGAGCACGCTCGCGCGCAGGGCCGTCGCCTGGGCCGGTGCCGTCCAATAGGTCCACGACGCCACGTCGATGCCGAGCGCGGCAAACAGCTTGGCGCCCCACAACGCGAACGCCGAGGTCACCCCCCATGGCCGTCCGCCGATCGTCAGCGTGGCGATGTTCACGAGGGCCAGGCCGACAGCCCCCGCAACCAACGGCCAGGGCCCTGTCAGCCAGCGCGGACCGCCTGCCCTGAGCGACGTCGAAGGGCGCGCGGGCCCGGTCTCATCGATGATCCGGCCGTGACGCTGGCGCTCGGCGACCCGCGTGAACCACGCGATGCCACCGAACACGACGAAGCACACCGCCAGGCCCATCCACGGTCCGAACGTCGTCACCAGCGATGTGGCTGGAAACGAAGGCTGCGCATTCCACCACGGCGTGTGCGCCGTGCCGATCACCGATCCAACAATGAAGAAGAACAGCGTGACCAGCATGCGTGTGCTGCCGCCGCCGACGCTGAACAGCGTGCCCGAGGCGCACCCGCCACCGAGCTGCATGCCGAGGCCGAAGATGAACGCGCCGGCGGCGACGCCGACG
>JANNSA010000770.1:0-1510 GCA_031402115.1 Hyphomicrobiaceae bacterium
TGACCGAGGGCTGTCAACTGGCCAACAGCTGTTCTGGACTGTTGGCCGGTGCCGCATTGGGCACGAGCCGCTGGATCGATGACGGCACGATTCAGGCGGGCGGCATCATCGTGGTGAACGCCAAGGACGCGATCGGCACGACCAACATCTCCGTGACCCTCTCGCCTTCATGGAACGGCTCGACCGCGAACTGGTCATGCCTGGCGTTGCCAGCAAAGTACGCACCGTCGTCCTGCCGCTGAAGCAAGTTCATCACGGTTTCAGAACCTGGGGCGCCGCGGCGCCCCTATTTCTTGACGCATGTTGTCACATCTGCGGTGGCGCAGGACTTGCGTTCCAGGGACAGCGTTGATGCAACGCGCAAGCAAAGGAACCTCAATGAGGAAATCAATTCAACGCGGCTTCACGCTCATCGAACTGATGATCGTGGTGGCCATCATCGGCATTCTGGCCGCCATTGCGCTACCGGCGTACCAGGACTACACGATTCGCGCGCGGGTGTCAGAGTTACTGCTGGCGGCTTCCGGTGCTCGCACCGACGTGACCGAGGGCTGTCAACTGGCCAACAGCTGTTCTGGACTGTTGGCTGGTGCCGCAATGGGCACGAGCCGCTGGATCGATGACGGCACGATTCAGGCGGGCGGCATCATCGTGGTGAACGCAAAAGACGCGATCGGCACGACCAACATCTCCGTGACCCTCTCGCCTTCATGGAACGGTACGACCGCGAATTGGTCGTGCCTTACTTTGCCAGCAAAGTACGCGCCGTCGTCCTGCCGCTGAAGCAAGTTCATCACGGTCTAGGAACAAGGGGCGCTACGGCGCCCCCATTCTTTGGCACACTTGCAGGCTGTGCCGCACTCGTGGGGTTCCGTATGGGAATGTTGGATTCGTTGCTTGGCGCCAACGGCGTCGACGCCTTCGCCAAGACACTCGCCGAGGACGTGGCAAAACGCTATCCCCCGGAATTGGACAAGGACCCGTCCAAGCGGCCCTCCGTGAATCGACTTACGCGCATTGTTGAAGATGCGTGCGAAAGGGCGAAGTCCTTTCAACAGGAGAAGAAGCTCGGTTGGTACGGCAAGGCCAAGCTCGGCAATACGTTTCGCTGGGAGTTGACGTCGATGGGATATCAGAAAGACTTCGTCGAGATGGCAACCGAGGCGCTGGTCGTGTACCTCAGCCGGCCGACGAGCGGTGACGTCAAGTAGGTTGATGGCAATGCTGATCACTGACCAATACCGCGCCGAACAGGTGGCGCTTCATGCCAAGGGCAACTACGGCAAAGCGTCACTCCAGTACGGCGAAACCGTGGCGGCGCTGTTGCGCAGTTCGGCTGCCCGCTCGCTGCTTGACTATGGGTGCGGCAGCATGCGCAACCTGCTCAAGGCGCTTGCCCTGCCTCCCGGCGTCGTGTACGAGGGCTATGACCCAGCCGTGCCGGCGTACGCGGCGGCGCCAGTGCCAGCAGACTTGGTCTGTTGCATCGACGTGCTCGAACACATCGAGC
>JANNSA010000771.1:0-9981 GCA_031402115.1 Hyphomicrobiaceae bacterium
GAGAGCTTGGCGCTGTTCATGTACAACAAGCCGCGTGAAGCCAAGCGCATGTACTACGACTTGATCCCGCGCGCCGTTGAAGACTACGCAGAGCACCGGTAAGCCTTTCCCAAGCAGGAGGGTAAGGAGCGGCTGAACAATCCGGCCTGGCATATTCATGGCAGCCAACCGCCGGCGCCAATGCGGCTCGGCGACGACAACCGGCAGGTATCGTTTGGCCTGCTGTTGAACCTGGTCAGTGCCGGCGCCAGCGAGAACCCGGACGTGGTGTGGGGTTACATCCGGCAATACGCGCCGGGCGTGTCACCTGCGACGCATCCGGCGCTCGACGCCCAGGTGCGCTACGCGATTGCCTATTACGTCGACTTCGTGAAGCCGACCAAGCAATTCCGCGCGCCGTCGGATAAGGAACGCGCGGCTTTGGCCGATCTGGCAGCGCGCCTGGGGACGACCGCCACGGCCATGAGCGGCGAGGAACTGCAGACGATCGTGTTTGCAGTCGGCAAGGAACATGCTTTCGAGCCACTGCGCGATTGGTTCAAGGCACTCTACGAGGTGCTGTTTGGCCAATCGGCGGGGCCTCGGTTCGGCTCATTCATCGCCGTGTATGGCGTCCGGGCGACCAAGCAGCTCATTGAGGATGCTCTGGCGCAGGGCTAACTGCTGCCCGCAGCTCACCCAGTTACCTGGGCTTGCCAATGCCATGGGCTGCTGTAACGACAGCGGCTCGCCATTCTTTGAAGCACGGACACCACCCATGAAGTTCACCTTAGCCTGGTTGCGCGATCACCTCGAGACGACGGCGAGCGTCGCCGATATCCGTGCTGCGCTCGATCGGATTGGGCTTGAGGTGGAGGACGTGCGCGATCCGGCAGCGCGGCTGAGCGGCTTCGTCATCGCCCGCGTTGTGGAAGCGACGCAGCATCCTAATGCCGACAAGTTGCGCGTATGCATGGTCGATCATGGTCAGGTGGCCAAGGGGCAGCCGCCGTTGCAGGTTGTCTGCGGTGCACCCAATGCCCGCACCGGGCTGATCGGCGTCTTCGCGCCGGCGGGCACGTTTGTTCCGGGCAGCGGCATCACGCTGGTCAAGACAAAGATCCGCAACGTCGAATCTAACGGCATGCTGTGCTCCGAGCGCGAGTTGGAGCTGTCGATGGAGCATGACGGCATCATCGAGCTGCCGGCGGAACGTGCCAGCGATCTCGGCAAGCCCTATGCGGTCGTGATGGGTCTTGATGATCCCGTGTTCGAGATCAAGATCACACCGAACCGGCCCGACGCCCTGGCAATCCGCGGCATCGCGCGCGATCTGGCAGCCGTAGGCCTTGGCACGATGAAGCCCGAACTGAAAGGCTACACGGGCAAGGGCAACTTCGCGCACCCAGTCAAGATTGCTCTGGAGTTCCCCAAAGGCGAAGAACGCGCCTGTGCGGCCTTCGCCAGCCGGCTGATCCGGGGTGTCAAGAACGGACCGTCGCCGGCCTGGCTGCAACAGCGTTTGCACGCCATTGGCCTGCGCCCAATCAGCGCCTTGGTCGATATCACCAATTACATCACCTTTGACCGTGGCCGGCCCTTGCACGCTTATGATGCGGCAAAGCTCACCGGCACCGTGCGCGCGCGCTTCGGCAGGTCAGGCGAGAACTTCCTGGCGCTTGATGGCAAGACTTACGCGGTGACGCCCGATCAAACTGTCATTGCTGATGACGCGGCGGTGCTCGGACTAGGCGGCATCATCGGTGGCCAGTCAAGCGGTTGCTCTGAAACCACCACCGACGTGCTGATCGAGAGCGCCTGGTTCGATCCGATCCGCACGGCGGCAACGGGCCGCGCGGCCGGAATCAGCTCGGACGCGCGCTACCGCTTTGAGCGTGGTGTCGACACGCAATCGCTACCGATGGGCATCGAACAAGCGACCAGGATGGTGCTGGAGTTGTGCGGTGGCGAAGCCAGTACATTCGTTATCACCGGCGAACCACCGGCTGGGCGCGGCAGCATAAGTTTCCGGCCCGGGCGGGTCGCCTCTTTGGCTGGCCTCGACGTGTCAGCGGCAGAGTGTTCGCGCATTTTAGCGACGCTGGGATTCGCGGTGGACCAACCCAAGAAAGCCGGCGAGCCGTTGACGGTCACGCCGCCAACCTACCGTCCCGATATTCATGGTGAGGCGGACCTGGTGGAAGAAGTCATCCGCATCACAGGCATTGACAAGGTGCCGCTGGCGGCTTTGCCACGTGCCACCGGTGTTGCCCGCGCCACGCTGACGGAGGGTCAGAAGCGGGTGCGCCGGGCACGGCGGACCTTGGCCCAACGTGGGCTGGTCGAAGCAATCACCTGGTCGTTCATCACACGCGAGCAAGCACTGGGCTTCGGCGGTGGCGCCGTGGAGTTGGAACTCGCCAATCCGATCTCGTCGGAATTGAGCGACATGCGGCCGTCGTTGCTGCCTGGTTTGCTGGCGGCGATCGTGCGCAATCTGGATCGTGGCCTCGGCGACCACGCCTTGTTCGAGGTTGGTCAGGTATACCACGGCGCCAAGCCGGAGGACCAGCGCATGCACGCAGCTGCGGTGCGTGTTGGTACTGCAGGGCCGGGTGGTCCGGGGCGCGGCTGGACCGGCAATCCGGCGACTGTGAGCGCTTTCGATGCCAAAATTGACATGGCGGCAGTCCTGGCTGTGGCGGGACTGGATATCAACCGGTTGCTGATTACGCGCGACGCGCCGGACTGGTTCCATCCCGGTCGCTCGGGCACTGTCCGCCTGGGTCCAAAGCTGGTGCTTGGCCATTTCGGCGAATTGCATCCGACGACGCTGGCGGCATTTGGCCTGAGCGGCACGGCCATTGCTTTCACGCTGGATATGGACGCCTTACCCGGTTCGAAGAAGCGGCTGACGCGCGCCAAGCCGGCGCTGGACGCCTCCGATCTGCAGCCCGTGCGGCGTGATTTCGCTTTCGTGCTGGACCAGGGCGTGGCCGCTGCCGAGGTGGTACGCGCCGCTGAAGGGGCCGACAGGGTGCTGATCACCAATGTCAGTGTCTTCGACGTGTTCGAGGGAGACGCACTTGGCGAGGCCCGCAAATCGCTAGCGATTGAGGTGACCCTGCAACCACGCGACAAGACCCTGACAGATCTGGAAATCGACGCTGTCGCGGGCAAGATCGTCGCCAACGTCAAGAAGGCGACCGGCGGCGAGATCAGGGGATGAGCTACCAGAGTACGGCCGCGCCAAGCGCTGGAATCTTGGGGTCGGCCGTTACGAGGGTCAACCCCTCGATCCGGGCCTGTGTAGCAAGCAGTCGGTCGAACGGGTCACGATGGGTTGCTGTAATTTCAGTGATGCCACGAACATGATCAAGCGAAACTGAGAGAAGTTGAAATTCATCCAATTCAAGCTGTTGCTCGAAATCGGTGAGTAGCTTGGTGGCTTCGGGCCATTTGCCTGAGCCGATCTTGATTGCCATTTCCCAGGCACTTGCCAGACTGACATGCACCTCGCTGCCGGGCGCACTGATCGCCGTCAAAGCTCGGATTGAAAGACGCTTTTGATCAGTGAGCCACCAAAACAAGGTGTGCGTGTCAAGTAGCAGTCTCCTTCAGTCTTCCCCATACCAAAGCTTCAAATCATCCTCGGTCATTGGCTCAAAGAAGAATTCGTCAGGTAGTGGCAGGTGGATGCCGGCCAAACGACCTGGCACGCGCGGCTTATCGAGCGGCACGAACGGCGGCATGCTGTCGGTGACCCGGCGGACCAGGCGCTGTTCCGCGTCCGGCGGCACCGGTTGCAGTTTGACGATACCAAGCCGTGGGTCGCGGATGCGCACTTCCTCGCCGCGCGCGGCGCGCTCCAGTAATTCGTCGAGATCGTCGCGGGCATGGTCGATGCTGACGTCTTCCATGACAATGTCTCCTTCGGTCATGCTGATAGCATGTTCGCCGTCGAACAGCAGCGGGGCGCATGCCAGCCCGCACCATTACTGACCGTTGATGACAGTGGAGCGCTTTCAGCGGTCAGTCCGTTGGCGGATCGGCACAACGCCTGGGGTCCGCGACACCAGAATCTGATGAACCCGTCGTTGACTTGGTGACCGCCCTGATTATAGTGCGGCGCTTCGTGATGAGGGTGTTTACGACGCTTCCCATCCAATGACGCTGTCCGAGGCTGATGGCCGGTTCGTCTGGCCGCCGCAAGTCCGCCAACCGCGAGGTTAGGCGGCGCCGTAGGGCGCGACGACAATCAGGAGTGCTCAATGCACGCAGTCATCAAGACCGGCGGTAAACAATACCGCGTCGCCCTCAACGATACCATTGAGATTGAAAAGGTGCCCGCCGAGGTTGGCGAGCACGTCTCCTTCCCGCACGTGCTGATGGTGACGGGCGAGGCTGGCACGCAGATCGGCAAGCCGATGCTGGCGGGCGCTCAGGTTGCCGCTGAAGTTGTCGAGCAGATGCGCGGCGACAAAGTCATTATCTTCAAGAAGCGCCGCCGGCACAATTACCGCCGCAAGAAAGGCCATCGCCAGGAACTGTCGGTGGTCCGTATCACCGAGATTCTGACGGGAGGCGCAAAGCCTGCCAAGGCTGCCAAGCTGCTCGACGCCAGCGCACCTGGCATGGGTTACATGCCAAAAGAGAAGCTTGCACGGCGCGATGGCAGCATCAACAAGCCGAAAGTGTTTGGCTTGCTGCAAGCGCCCGATGGTAAGGCCGACGATCTGTCGCTGATCTCAGGCGTTGGTCCGAAGCTGACCGAAAAGCTGAACCAGGCCGGCGTTTGGCATTTCTGGCAAGTCTCGGCGATGGGCGAATCCGATATCGCCACGGTCGAGAAGGGCATGGGCTTTGACGGCCGGATCAAGCGCGAACAATGGGCCGAGCAGGCACGCGAGCTGATGGCAGGCAAGGCGCCGCGCTCCAAAGTTGATCGCGCCAAGGCTGGCGATAGCGAAGACTGATCAGTGTCAATGACAGGCCAAGCGGACGCGCAGGGCCAACTGCAATGAAGGACTAACGACCATGGCACATAAGAAAGCAGGCGGCTCGTCGCGCAACGGCCGGGATACCGCTGGCCGCCGCCTCGGCGTCAAGAAGTACGGCGGCGAGGCCGTCATCTCGGGCAATATCATCGTGCGGCAGCGCGGCACGCAATGGCATCCGGGCACCGGCGTCGGCATGGGCACCGACCACACCATTTTTGCCGAACGCGTCGGCAAAGTGTTGTTTGCCGCCAAGAGCAACGGCCGCATCTATATCTCGGTTGTTGACTGACGAATTGTCAGTTTTCGACGCCTCGTGAACCAATCAATGGCGGTCTTTGTCTCCTTTGCTGGGGATGAAACTGCCATTTTGTCTTGCGATAGACATGCTTCGACGATTAGTGAGCGTCTGCAACTCAGGCGGCCTCGGCCGCATCGCCACTGAAAGCCACGCGCGGTGGCCGGGCGACGAAGGTGCAAGAGGATGCGAGGCAGGCACGTCGGCTTCCGGCGGGTCGCAGATTAAGGGTTTACCAATGTCAAATGTACCACCTTCCAACTTGCCCGGCTCATCCGACGGCCGGCCGGAAGAGAGCGACGCCAAGAAGAACCGCCGCCGCGTCGGGTTCTATGCGATCTGGGGTAACCGGTTCTACAGCCTCTATTCGCTGCTATTCGGCAAGACCAGCGTGACCCTCGGCCTGCTCGCTGCCGGCGGTCTGACTACGGCGGCGATCATCGAGCCAACGCTGTTGCCGGCGTGGATGCGCGGCGGCAAGCCGGTGCCGGTGACAACGCAGAAGTGGGCCGACAGTTCGGTCGTGTTCACCGTTGACGGTAAAGACAAGGCTGGCCGCACGGCAATCTTCGACGTCATCGTGCTGAATAAGGACTATGTCTGGCGCCGCGGCAGCGAGACCGACTTGCTGCGGGGCGATCAACCTATGGTTGGCAACGACCTCGACACCTACATCTTCCGGCCCGACGTGCGATCGGGTCTGGCGCGGGCGAGCGAAGTCATTGCCGTTGGTGTTGCGTCGCAGGAAGGTGGCGTCGATGGCGAGACCTTGCGTGCCGTTAAGCGTGCCGAGACGGGCGCTGGCTGGCTGCGCATCATCCTCGGGCCGTCTGCCCGGGTTTCGACGCTCAATCTCGGCCAGTACCGTGCTACGTGCGTAACGCCCGATGTCGGCGACACGTCCTGGCAGCGGCCGTTCATTATGGTGGGCGTGCGTGCTGCGCAGCCTGAGGTCAACCTTAACGAAGCGCTGGCTGACGCCTTTACAGGCAAGACTAATCTGCCAAGTCCGGAATGCTATTCCAAGTTCGAGCTCGCCAGGGCGCCGTGATCTGGCTGCTGAGAGCTGGCCAGTAAAGCGGTTGCCGCATTCGTTGGCGGCATTGCGATGATATCGGACAACGGCCGGAGCCCAGCCATGCTGCGCTTCGGCCGATTGCATTGAGTGGCGTCTCAATCCGGCTGGAACTGATCCCAAGTGCCGGTGGTTGGGGCAGCGGGCGCGCGATAGATGCGTACGGGCTTTGGCTGCAGCGTGGCTGTTCTGGTCTTAGCTTTGGGCTGTTGCGTCAACGGCGCGACAGTTTCGGCAAGTTGTGGCGGCGGTTCCTCGACGCCGGCCGTGCCCGCGTCCGCTGACTGAGCATAACGATCGGCCATTTCGCCGACCAGCTTGGCGCTGAACTGGGCCTTGCTGACGAAGCCATCCCAAGCGGTCTTGGCCTGATCGCACTGCGCCGGCTCGCGGTCGCAATAGGTCATCGCCCAAACTACTTTGTCGTGCGTGCTGGCCAGCAGGGCCTGTTGCTTATCCGGATCGGACGGCAACAAAACCACGACTGTGCCCACGACCAACGCGGTGCGCATGAAGAACATGAAAACGATCCCTGTGACTGATCGAACGGTCTTTTTCTTATGGTCCGGGTTTACCATCACATCTTGAAAATGCCGTTGCACCTTCCGGTCAAAATTGACTCAATAGTCCAGTTAACCAGCCATTAACGGCGGCCGTTGACTATGGGCCAAGCGGACTTCCCGGATGCCCGCCGCAGCCCGACTGACGTGCCTGGAGTTGAGCGTGATGCAGGCCATTCGAACATCTTCCGGCGCCCAGCTGGTGTTGCCGGTATGCTTGGCGCTGACGCTGTTGGTCGGCGCCAATGTGCTGTTCCTGCAAGGCAATCGCAGCCAGATCAGTGATGCCAGTGTGAGCGACACCAGCCCAGCGCCGGCAGCAACACGGGTGAAGTCAACCAAGGTCAAGCCAAAACCAGTCATGGCACCGGCCGCCGCCCGGCCTGATGCGATTGCGGCGCTGCTGGCGGCCGATCAGGCGCCAACCGAGGTCATTGCTGGTGTTGCCACCAACGCTATGACCCCAGCGGTGCCAGCGTTCACCGCCGACCCGGAATTGGTACTGATGCTGCAGCGCGGGTTGAATGATGCTGGCTATCAAGCTGGAGCAGAAACTGGCGTCGCTGGGCTTATGACGCGGGGCGCCATCCTCGCCTATGAACATGATCGTGGTCTGCCGCTGACGGCGGAGCCAAGCCAAGCAGTGCTCGATGCGGTGTCACTGGGGCAACCTGCTGCCGTTAAGAAGATGATCTCCAAGCAGGTGCCTGGCCTGCGCGCCACCGCCCTGATCAAGTCGGCACAGGCACTGTTGCGCAAGCTCGGTTACCGCACGGGACTGGAACAAGGCACGCTGAACGACCAGACGGCGCGCGCCATCCGTCAGTTCGAGAGCGCCTCCGGCCTGCCGCCTACAGGCCGGGTATCGGGTGCCCTGTTGGCGGAATTGTCGCGCATGTCCGGCACCCGGCTGGATGTCGCAGCCGAACAATAGGTCGCGATAGATTGCCGAAGCCGGATAAGCGGGGCAGTATCACTGCCATCATGCGCTTGTCCTCGGAACTCTGGGTTGCAGCCTATCTGCGTGCGTCAGCAGCGCGCGGTGTGCCGGCCATGCTGGTCCGGCGCGGTGATCCCGATACTGGCAGCATCTACATCAAGGTGGCGCGGCTGGATGGCACCGCGCTGCTATTCGGGCCGCCACCGATGGGGCATGTATCCGGCTCCGCCGAGGCGCAAGATGCGGCACGCTGGTTCATGGCGTGGCCCAAGCCCGGACCGTTGGTTGAGCGAGAAATCGACAGCTATCTCGCTGAACAATGGGCATTCGACAGCGACCTTTGGATCGTCGAGGCCGAGGATCGTCAAGGCCGCCATGGCCTCGATGAGTGGCTGGTTGATTGACATCACGTCGCATCGGCGCGCTGAACACCTGTGGCATCCCGGACTCTGCCGCTAACCATCCGCATTCCTGTGGACGGCGTTAACTTTCCGTTAGGCAGGCCGGTGTGCATCCTCTCCCAACGGGTCGGCCACGCTGATTCGTTGCTAAACGGCCCTGGGAAACAGCGGTGAGGGGGCTCGCCGGGTACCAGTGGCCGAAGGGGACAGCCATGGCGACCATCCTGCACCTACCCATCAAGAATGCGCGTCCACCGAACCAGAGTACCACCACCGCTGGCCGGGGTATGGCCGAGATCGTCATCTTCCCGGGCATCCGCTATGAGTATTGGGATGAACCGGTGGCATCACCAGTGGCGGTCGCGACCGAGCAGACCAGCGCGCCGGACAAGCCGAAGCGCCGCCGCAACTGAGCGCGCGGGTAGTGGGTTTTGTCGGTCAGGCTGAATTCGCCTATTCCGTGCATCAGGGCGCTGATGGTTCCGGTGGGTCATCGTTGGCGGCGTGCGGCTCGGGCTCGGTTGCCGCAACTTCAGTGACCACCTCCACCACCGCAGCCTTCGGCAGCTTGGCGCCGCCGCGCGACACGGCGACGATGGCGGGCCTGAGCACGCGCTCGGCGATCGTGTAGCCGGGCTGGAACACTTTGACGACCGTGCCTTGCGGCACCTCGGCATCCTCCAGTTCCATCACCGCCTGATGCATGTTGGGGTCAAACCGCTCATGCTGCGGGTCCAGCCGCGTGATGCCGTAGCGTTCCATTGTCGCCAGCATTTCGCGCTCGATCATCTGCACGCCTTCCAGGAAACTGGCGAGCGCCGGATCATTCGCGGCGGCCTCCGGCGGCACCAGCGCGATGGCGCGCTGGATTGTGTCACCCATGCCGAGCACGTCACGGGCAAATTCTGAGATCGCGTACTTGCTGGCGTCGGCCTTTTCCTTTTCGGCGCGGCGCACGACGTTTTCCAGCTCGGCGCGGGCGCGCAGATACTTGTCGCGCAGCTCCACGGTCTCGGCCGTAAGCTTCTTCATTTCCTCCTCGCGCGTCGCCAGGTTGGCTTTGGCGGCGGCAAGCTCCATGCTGGGTGGGCGCAGACGCGGTGCCGCCGGCTCGCCGCTGTCGTCGCCGTCGGCGGTTTCCTCAGACTTGCGCGTGCCCTGCCGCTCGATCAGCTTCTGCCTAAGCCGCTTGATCTCGACGTCCTTGGCGTCGTTGACCAGCCGCAGTTCGTCGATCTCCCGGCGCAAGAGCCCGGACTGATACTTGCCTTCACCAGCGCCAGCCTTGGGCGTCTCCGGGCCGTCTCCGGCCGTCTCTTCAATAGCGCTCATAACGTGCTCACCTAATCGAACGCCAGCTCAAGGGTTGACCCAGCCCGAAGAACTTCAGGGGTCATTGAGTGCGTCACACTATTCTGATGTCCGGGATATCTGCCTTGGGAGACGAAAAATCAAGAGACGAGACGCCCGACCAGACGAGCCGTGAAGTCTACCATGGGAATGATACGTGCATAATTGAGGCGAGTCGGGCCAATGACGCCGAGCATGCCGACGATCTTGTTGTCGCTGTCCTTGAACGGAGCCACTACGACGGACGAGCCCGACAGCGAAAACAAGCGGTTCTCCGAGCCGATGAAAGTTTAGCTTGTAGAAAAAGGGCGTGCAAATGACGCGCTAGAAACGCCATCGACAGATCGCGGACGGAGCCGACCTTCCCCGACCGCAAGCTAG
>JANNSA010000772.1:0-4181 GCA_031402115.1 Hyphomicrobiaceae bacterium
AACGCGAACCGTGCCATGCTGCGGCGAGCAGTTCGCTGCGGCATGGCAACCACCGTGCTGCTACCATGCAGCACACGATCAATCATGGCTTGCGGCACCGGTTCGTGATTGGCGTTGAAGAGTTCACGCGACAGGGCTGCAGATAAACGCAATCGCTCGACCAGATCGCGCGCTTCGGCATCGGTTTCGAGATGGGCTTCGACAGCAGCTTGCTCGGTCGCATCGAGCGTCTGATCAGCGTAACGCATGAGTTGTTCTTCCGAGGGTTTAAGCATCATCCGACTTCCGCACCTCGCCCGATCTTCGAACATCCTGATCTAGATCGGGTCTTGCATCCTGATTGTTAGCGATTGTCTCAGCGAGATCTATTCGGCGCGCGGGCGGCGCGGCGATCAGCGCATCGGCGAGCTTGCGGCGCGCGCGCGCTAGCCGGCTCATCACCGTGCCAATCGGGATCTCCAACAGATCCGCAGCTTCCTGGTAGCCCATACCGTCAATGGCCACGATAGCGATCAAGACCCGTTGCTCGTGCGGCAACGCATCGATCGCCCGCGCCACGATAGCGAGGGATTGCCGCGCCTCCGTGCGCTCGTGTGTTCGCGCATCGAAACCATGCCGGTCATCGAGATCATCGATAACCTCAGTCCGGCGCAATTTTTGTTGCCGCGTGCGATCGATAAACACCGTGTAAACGATCCGAAACAACCAGCTGTCGAGCCGCGTGCCGATCTGGAACTGATCGGAGCGTGCCAGTGCTCGTTCGCACGCCGATTGGACGACATCGTCCGCCTCCTCGCGGGAACCCGTCAACGACTGCGCGAACCGCCGCAATCTCGGCAGCAGCGTGACGATCTGCTGTCCCAATGCAGTACTCATTCCGCCCAGTCACCCAGCCTTGTTTCTGGCTCGTCAACGGCTATTGACCAGAGCTATTCCCTGCTTAGATCTGATTTTAAGGAATTTTCGCAGTTGAGGAATAGGCTGGGCGGCAGACCGTTAGTTTGATTAATACTAGCATGATGGAGCGACGACCATGCGATCGAGCTTGAAGCGCGCGCAACAATGCTTCGCTGTTACCATGCTGGCGGTCGCTTTTGCCGGTCTTGGAGTGTTGAGCGTCGTCGGCTTCAGTCTTGCAACAGCACAGGTTGCACAAGCCGATGACGATGGCGGGGGCGACGATGGTGGCGGCGACGGCGGTGGCGGAGGCGGAGGCACTAGCACCTCATCCAGCCGTGGCGAAGGCAGTGCTAGTCGCGGCAGTAGCGGCTCATTCGGCTGTTCTGTTCTTGGCAGGACCTTATTTCCCTCCTGTCGCAAGCGACGGGTCAAACGGCCCCGCCAAGCCCAGGTGAACCGCAAAAAGGCCGGTGTCCGTCGCGAGGCGAAGCCCATCGTCCGTCGCACTTTGAAGAAGCCCGTCGTCCAGGCGCGGCGCAGCACCAAGCGGCCTTCGATTGATCTGGTCTTGCTCGGGGCCACCGAAGCCAACCTCGATCAATTGGAACAATTGGGATTCCGCATCATCGAGCGGCGGCCAACACGCGTGCTCGGACCCGGCTTGGTTCGCGTCGGTTCGCCAGCGGGGTTAACACGACAGGCGGCCATTCGCCGTGCACGTGGCGCTGTGCCTGGGGCCGTCGTCGCGCTTAATGATCTCTATCGGCCAACAGCAACAGACTGTGACGGGGACTGTTCTATCTACGCAGCGCTTGCCTGGCCGGCCGCGGCGCAGACGTGCAGCGTCGACCAAAAGATAGGCATGATCGACACCGCCGTCGATCGAGCCCATAGCGCGCTGGCGGGCACAAGCCTGTTCTTGGAAACGACCAGGACGGCGCAACTCAAACCTTCCGATACGGACCACGGGACGGCTGTGGCAAGTCTGCTGGCTGGACGCAAGGGTGAAAAGCCACTCGGCTTGGCGGCCGCAAAGGCACTCTATGCCGCCGACGCCTTTCATCGCTCTGGCAAGAGCGACCAGGCAACCGTATTCGATCTGGTGGCAGCGCTGGACTGGCTATTGTCAGTCGATGTCCGGATCGTCAATATGAGCCTGAGCGGTCCCGACAACGACGTTTTGGCAAAGGCCGTGCAAGATGTCTTGAGCCGGCGTATCGTCGTGGTCGCAGCCGTGGGCAACGAGCGGTCCGCGACGGGCCCTGGCTTCCCGGCCCGCTATGACGGCGTCATTGCCGTATCTGGCGTTGACGGGCGCTTACGTGCATTGGGCAGCGGAAATCGCGGCCAGCATGTCGATTTTGCGGCACCCGGGGCTGGTCTCACCGCTGCAACACGCGCCAGCACCACCGGTATCGTTCGCGGCTCCTCGTTCGCCGCGCCCATTGTAACGATGGCCTATGCGATAGGTCTCGGCCAAGGTTTAGCGCCCGATGATCTCACGAAGCAGCTAGCCAGCGCCGCCAAGGATCTGGGCCCACCTGGTCGCGACTCAACCTACGGTTTCGGATTGATCCAGTTGAACAGCTTATCGCCGTGCCAGGGATAACTCCGTAGGTTAGCAGTCGGCTGCAGATGTCTTCTGTCGTAGGACAACCGGCCGCGCCCCTACGATCCTTGCACTGAGTAAGTGGTTATGAATGAACTCAACTTTTCTCCGCCGGGCGCTTTTCGGTCTGATCCGCATGCTGCAGCCGCTCACGACGGCTGAGGGTCATACGCGTCCAAGCGAGGACTGATCATGGCCGAATCTGCTTGAAGACGGACATCGTACGGGGAGGCGCGTCGCCGCCCGGGAGGGGTGGCTGCCAGGGGCGGATTTTACCGGGCTCAGCAGGCCATGAGAGCCCAAGGAGTGCTGCCATGGCATTCTTACAATCACGGAAGCCAAGGAGCAGCTGGAAGACCTGGTCGAGCGGGCCAGCAGGGGCGAGATCGTCGTCATCCCAGCGGCCGGCGGCCGGCAGGTAACCTTGCAAGCCGCGCCGGGCGAGGCCCACGAAACTCGAAAAACCCGAGAGACCGAGATTTGGTCAGTTTGTTGGGCGCTGCAAAATCCCCGAAAACGTGCTCGAACCCGGACCTCTTTGAGTAACTCGGCGCGATGTCGGATCGCACGCCTTGGCACATCCTACCCATCGTCGGCGCGCGCTTCAAATCGGGATGGCAGTTGCTGGCGGATCGCCTACAGTCTCGGAATATTGAGGTCCGTCATGCTGAAGACGAAACCACGTCCCGCCACCTATGCCGATCTGGCAGCACTGCCACCGAATCTGGTCGGCGAGATCATTTTTGGTGTGCTGCATGCGCTGCCGAGGCTGGCGCCGCGGAGTGGGCTGACGGCCGTTGAGTTGCAGGGTGCGTTGATGCCCCCATTCCGGCACGGCCGGGGCGGGCCGGGCGGCTGGATTTTCCTCGTGGAGCCGGAACTGCACCTCGGACCGCATGTCGTCGTGCCTGACATCGCCGTCCACCGCCGCGCTCGACCGCACCGACAAGCTCGCCGTCTACGCTGAATTTGGCGTCGGCCATTGCTGGTATGTCGATCCGCTGGCGCGCACGCTTGAGGTGTTCGCGCTGACCGGCGGCAAATGGCTGCTCGCGGCCGCCTTCAAGGAAGCCGACGCCGTCGCCGCGCCGCCGTTCGCAGTGCACAGTTTTGAGCTCGACGTGCTGTGGCCGCCACAAGCGTGAGCGCGGTTGGCCGTAGGTTGGGTCGCGCGAGGGCTTTGACCCAACCTCCGGTTCACCCTTTCGCCCGCCGCCGTTCTCTTACGGGGCCGCCGGCTTCGCGCGGGGGGTTGACCAGTTTGCCGATTTTGGCCTCGATGGTCGCGCGGTCGGGCCTTGGTCCTGGTACGTGGTTGTCCATGGCCACGCGCATGGCGGCGAGGTGCTCGGGCGAGGTGCCGCAGCAGCCGCCGATGATGCGGATGCCGCCGTCCATGGCCAGGTGCACGTAGTCGGCCATCAGCTCAGGCGTGCCGGAATAGTGAATCACGTCGCCGCGAAATTGCGGGATGCCGCAATTACCCTTGGCGATCACCACGGCGTTCGGATCGGCCGCTGTCATCGCCAGCGTTGACACCAGCAGGTCGGACGCGCCGACGCCGCAATTGGAGCCGTGCGCGACGGGTGGTGGCTGCATGCCCTCGGCGACGGCGCCAAGCGCCTGCGGTTCGAGGCCCATCATGGTGCGCCCGGCGGTGTCGAAGCTGCCG
>JANNSA010000773.1:0-4391 GCA_031402115.1 Hyphomicrobiaceae bacterium
CGCAGGCACCGTGCTCAATGACGCCTGCATGGGCGGCATGGGGTGTTATTCGTCGGCAGGCGTGTCGAACACGTTCTTAGGTGACGTGTCCAGGCTTTATCGTGTGCTTGCGGGCGTGCCAACGGATGTCAGCAAATCGGGCGGGTATGCGGCCGATCGCGATTGGGTTTGGAAATTCGAACAATTCGGCGACAACATCGTTGCAGTTGCGCGCGGGGTAGCGCCGCAAGTCTATCAGCTTGGATCATCCAGCCTGTTCGCGAATTTGGCCAATGCGCCGATGGGTGACACGGTATTCCGTGTTCGGCAGCAATTGTTCATTTGCTCTGGCCGTACCGTCAACGTCTCGGGGTTTAACGATAGCACGGCATGGACACCAAGCGCTGCAACACAGGCGTTTCAAAACACGCTCGGACAGGACGCGGGGCTCATTCAGACCGGCTGGGGTGGTGAACAGGGCGCGATATTCCAGGAACGCGGGATTGTTCGACTGACCTACCAGGGCGGGGCCGCGCCGTTTATCTTTGATGAAGTGGAAGGCGGGCGCGGAGCGTGCTCCCCGCACGCAGTCGCACCGTGGGGCCGTATCGCATTCGTCGTCGCAGAAGATGGCATGTACGTGTTCGACGGTCTCCAGGCGATCCCGATCGGGCAAGACAAGGTGGACCGATATTTCACGGAAAACCTCAACTATCCGTATCGCTATCGGGTGTGGAGCGCGATCGACGCGCGGCGCAAGTGTTGGATGATTGGCTTCCCATCGGGCGGGGCCACGAGCTGCAACACGGTGCTGATTTACTCGTGGTCGGACAAGCGTTGGACCTACGACGTATTTGATACGCAGTTCGGGTTTGAATACCCGCGCCCTGGCGTGTCGGCCGACGATAGTACAGCGATCACGGCGCTGTTTGGGACGACAGACGCGGATGAGATTGACGTTAGCGTTGACAGCGCGATTTGGCGGGAATCTCGCAAGCAATGGGCGGTGGTCAATTCGGCCCGCGCGTTGTGCCAATTCACCGGAGCTAATCGGGCGGCGGTGATTGATACCGGGACATTCGAACCATCACCGGGACGTAAGGTTTACGTCTCAAAACTGAGCCCGGTCGTGGATGCCGAGCCTGCGACCATGACGGGTACGGTCTATACGCGGCTGCGGCGCTTGGATGAAACACCGCTGTTGGCCGATAGTTCTATCGTCAATGACGAGGGTCACGCGGAAGTGCGCGCGGAGTCACGTTATATCAGCGCGCAGATTGATATTCTGGCCGGGGCGACATGGACCGAGGCGACCGGCGTGCTCACTGACATAGGGGCATCCGGTGAGCGGTGAATCGGCGGCGCTCTACTCATATCCACGCGGCGCGACCAGCCAAGAGCTGTATAACTCAATGCGGCTGCTGGTCGACCAGCTTCGCCGCGTCCGCACGCAAGACGCGATCGACGACACGACACTACAGTCGGTTGCCGAGACCATCGGAGCAGAGCTGCAAGCGCAGATTGAGGCCGATCTACTAACGCCGGATGAAGCGTTTGACCTGATGCTATCCGCAATCGCTGATAGCATATTTGGCGCGGCCAGTGCCTCAGCAAATGCGGCGTGGGCTGAGGCAAACGTGCTAGCGGCCTCCAAGCTGCGCACGGTGTTGCAATCCTATGTGCAGCAGGCGTCATTATCGGTAGAGCAGACCGTTCGGCAGACTGAGACGCTATCACTCGCCAGTCAGATCACGACGCTAACGGCCAGTCTCGCCACAACGGCGGCGGCGGTTGTGACGGAAGCGACGGCTAGAGCGACCGGCGATAGTGCGAACGCCGCCGCGATTACCACGGTTCAAACGCAGGCCAACGGCAACACAGCATCCATCACAGCCCTACAAACGTCAGACGACGGCATTGAGGCACAATGGGGCGTTGTGATCAGCCTGAACGGGCAAGTCACCGGCCTGGTGCGGCTAGATGCGGGTGCGTCGGGTTCAAATTTCGTGGTCGTGGCTGACAAATTTGTGGTTGCCCTGCCCGGTTCGCCTGGAACCACCATCACAGCGTTCGTGGCTGGCCTCGTCAACGGCGTGGCGACGGTCGGGATTAACGGCGATTTGCTGGTCGATGGCACGATTTTGGCGCGGTCTATTGCGGCTAATACCATCACCGCAGCGAAGATTGCGGCTGGCACCATCACAGCCGATCGGTTGAGTGTATCCACGCTTTCCGCGATCACAGCCAACGTCGGCACACTCAATGCGGGGCTTATTCAAAGCGCTAGCGGCAACAGCTACTTCAATCTCACCACCGGCGATTTGCAGTTAGGGGCCTGATGCCATTTGTATTAAAAACCTCGGAAGCCACGGGCAAATGCGCGATATATGAGGTGGCAAGTCTAACGGCCCCGGTGACCACTGGACCATTAACGACGCCTGCGTCACACACGGCCGATCTGCATTTTCACTCCGATTGGTACTACCCTCGGATTATCGGCGCTGACTACACAGGGTCTGGCACAGTGCCGAGTGGGGCTGCAGGCGCGTTTCAAAATGGCATCATCACCCTGTTCGCGCATGGACAAAGCGCGGCTCCGATGGTGTTCGGCACGATCACGATCGGTGGCACGACGCTAACGCTATCGGGCGATGTCTGCATCGAGCGCGGCACTTATAGCTGGACGTGGCTCAGCCTCGAAGTCGACGCCACCAACGTCTATCTGCGTTATTACGGCGCGATCCGCTTCGGCAGTGGTGGTGCGGCCAGTCAGGCGTTTACCTATGTCGTGAAAGTCACGGACTGGTTGACAACGGGTAGCATCCCAGCAGGCAGCGGTTCAGACCCGGTGTTTGCAGCGTCCGCCTCGGGCGGTTACGTCACCATGGGGCGCGGTAAATTCGACAGCCGACGGCGGTATTTTAAGCTCACAGGTAGCGGCGCTGTTACGCAAATCGTGAGCGGTGACACCATGCAGATGATCCAGCAAGTGGACACGAGCAACGGCATCCAGTCGCAGGGCGGCATCATTTGGGGTTACGCGTTGGCGGGCTACGAACGACCAACGATCTACGCGACTGATATTACGATTAACCCAACATATACAAACGCTTACGCATGACGATCAATCTTGCGTCAAACCGTATTTACATCACTGACCCGACGCTAGGCGTCATATTCGATACCGGGGCCGGTATGTTCCGCGCCCTGTCGTTTGCAGACTCTTACATTGACGTGGTGGCACGCTCGGCAACGTCAACGTCAACGAGTGTCAGTGTCGTGAACATTGATACAACGCACACGCTGCAATCAGTTGATGCGGCGTGCACCAACGTCATCGGTATGGTGTTGCTAGACCGTACACCATCATCAGAGCCGGACGCGGCAGGGCGGTGGCAGTCGGTCAACGGCTCGAAGTTGGATATTCAGTGGTGGTGCGGGCCGCAATCAACAATCACATCGCCCACAGAATATATATATTGTTGCGGCATGGGCTGGTTCACGTTTTCCGTGTCCGGTGGGAATTTGCTGATGCGCGAGAAAATGTCGCTACGTGCCGCGCAAGGAACGTCGGGCACGTATGTGTTCACACGTCCGGCAACGCGGGTTTATTACAAGCTCTATTGCGGGTCGTTCGTTTGATCGGGCTCGTGCCTATTCTCGCGCCCTACGCGGGGCGCATCTGGCCAGAGGTCAAGCACTGGATCGAGGCTGCGACGAAGGAAAGCGGCGGCTGGTGGTCGGCATCCGATGTGCTCGCCGGAATTGAGCGCGATGCGTTGCATTTATGGGCTGTGACGGACGGTCAAATCGTTTATGGTGCAGTGGTCCTAGAGATTGAGCAATCTCCGCAAAAGCGTATCGCCATCGTCGCGTTGTGTGCCGGACATTCCCAAGATTTATGGTTGCATCTGTTGCCTGAGTTAGAGGCGTGGGCACGCGGTCATTCCTGCCATGAAATGCAGGTGCGCGGGCGACCCGGCTGGCAACGTCGGTTGACTGAGTTTGGCTATCAGCAACGCTACATCACGATTGGTAAACCGCTATGAGCATGGGCAGCAAGAATACCACGACGCAGAGCAGCACGCGTAACCCCTACGCGGCGGCAGTGCCTGGCCTCAACAGCGCTGCGTCGAGTGTACAGGGCTGGATGAATGATCCGAGCCAAGCCGCTGCTTACGGTGGAAGCCGCGTTGCTGGCATGTCGGATACGACGCGGGCCGGTGTTGGCAACCTAGCCGGTGGTGCCGGGGCCGGCATATCGTCGGGGTACCTAAAGGATGTGATCGGCGGCCAGTATCTCGACGCGCAAAACCCGCATCTGCAGGCGCTAACTGATAGTATCCGCGCCAAGGTGATGCCGAGCGTCAACGGCCAGTTTTCCAATGCTGGAATGGTGGGGTCGAGCTTGC
>JANNSA010000774.1:0-1778 GCA_031402115.1 Hyphomicrobiaceae bacterium
CTGCGCGATCATCCCCAATTTGCTCGTGCCGGGGATGGCCCAGGTCCTGCGTGAGACGAAAGCGAAGATTGTCTACAATTGCAATCTGATCAGCAAACGCGGCCAAACGGATCTGTTCACTCTCGAGGACTATGTGCGCGAGCTGAACCACTACATCGGCGGCGAACGTATTGATTATGTGACCTTCAATACCAGACAGCCATCGGCCCAACTCATCAAAAAATATCGCTCCTATGGGGATTTGGTGACGTTTGCTGGAGATACACCTCGATCGTACCGAGTCATCCGGACCGATCTCCTCTCGACGGAGACTGTCGTCCGCCGACCCGAAGACAAGGTAGCTTCGACCCGCGCCTTCATCCGCCACGATCCGCACAAGCTCGCCCGGACCATCAGCATGCTCCTCGAGCTCGATGGGTACGAAAGCATTTTGAAAGACATCGTGTAGGGAAACAGAGAATGTTGAATGGGAAATATTGAATCAAGTTACTTGGAAGCTAAGCTTCCAAGTGGGGTAAATGGTGCTCAAATAGGCCATGAAGCAAGTATTGACAAGTTACCCAGGGCATGCTATACTCATTTTTCAGTTGAAAAACTGACTCAGCATCAACCCCAGGAGAGAGAAACCTGTACGAAAGTTTGTTGGCCCAAGAGTCTCGTACTCAGCCGCTGAAAAGATAGATCGGTACCGTTTTTCTCTCCTTGAGTTCATTCTATACATCCAGATCAAGTTCTTCTTTCGGTAGTCATAGAGAGTGAACGGACAAGTGTTGCTTTTTCGAAGGCGACAGCTGCCCGTTCACTGAGCGGGACCACCCCCACCACCAGGAGAGTTCCATGAAAATCGCCCCCCACCCCAACTGGCACGCCCACCGGCACCGAAGACGCTCGTCTTCGCTGGTCTAGGCGGCGACCGGCTGTTGGCCCCACACGACGCGATTCGTGTTGGGGCCTACAAATTTTGTTCGGCTATTGTATGCTCTCGTGGAGGTGGCAGAGGAATCGGAGTGGGTTGACGCTCAATCGCGCTTTGTGTACTATCTGAATTATGTTCTTTTCATACGTTTTGGTGCGTGAGTGGATGGATCAGTCTGGCTTTCTCAATCATTATTGAAGGCTCCACTGACCCGTCCGCTCTCACCCTGCAAAGGTGACGTCAGCGCGTTCGCAACGGGGCATTTCCAAGGAGCACACCCATGAAACGACGAACCGCGGCTCTGTCCGCATTGTTCCTGGCCGCCTCCGCTGGCCCGCCGCGCGCCGCCGCGCTGCGTACCGTCTACTACACCGACATCGACGCCAGCGCCGGCCCGCCCCAGGAGGTGGGCAGCGCCAGCGCGGGCTTCGATTTGTGCACAGGCGGCGGCGAAGGCGCGAAGGCCGGCAAGATGGTCGTTTTCGACTCGGGCAGCGCCGCGCGCCGCAGTGTGTCCATCGACAAGGTCGGCGCCGGTGCCACTTACGCTTCGGCCAACGACTCGGCCGTCGCCAAGAAGTCCGCCACCAGCCTGCTGGGCGCGCCGTGATCGCTGATCTGTTCAAGACGACGTTCGACGTGAAGACCGGCGCCGGCGCCTTCGTGGCCGCGCTGGTGGCCCTGGCGGCCTGACGCCGCGGGCCAAGAGGGCTATCGCCTCGGGAAGTTCTAGCAGCAGTGGCTGCAAATCAATTCCGGGAGATACGCCCACCATCGCCGGCCAGGTAGCGTAGTACTCTCGAGGCCCATTGGCTCGAACCTCCGCCCTGACCCGGCACAGCTGCGGGTGCACATATGGCCC
>JANNSA010000775.1:0-1568 GCA_031402115.1 Hyphomicrobiaceae bacterium
CGAACACGCTCGGCTGGCGTTGGGTTGCAGGATTGCACACGCGTGGTAAACCCTATCGTGCGCAGGCTTGGAACATCAAAACGTTTACCGGCCAACGGTTTACCCCACGCGACAGCGATCTGGACGAGGTGGTGGCCGGACTTGAGGCGACTGAGCCCGACGGACTGTCCCCCCTCCTTCCCTTGCGCGGATTCGAACCGCCGCAGGCGGGCCTGCCAACCGGGCTCCTCATCACGGAAGAGGATTGCCATATCGAGGATTTCGCGTTCGATGGCCTCGACATTCGCGCGGCTGCAACGCTGTCTGCCAGCCACCTGCGGTCGTCTCTCTCTGTTGCAGATTCAGTCGCGCGGTTCAAAAATGCGGCGCTGGCCGATGCCGCGGCGGGCGCGCAGCTTTCAGCGACAGCCTTGCGTGCCGACCATCCTGAAGCGCTGGCGCGCTGGGCCTCGGCCACGGGCGTTAAGCAGATCGTCACGCCCTACATCCCGCGTGGCCCCCTACACGACTGGATGACCGAAGCCGCACCTTACTTGGCCGCGCGCGGGATCACCCTGGCTGAATGGCGGCGCGACTGGGACGGTGCCATCTGGCCGCATGCTTCGGCTGGCTTCTTCAAGGTGAAGCAACAGATTCCCCACATTCTGGCGGAGCTGAAGCTGACATGATCAACACCTCGATCATCAAGGTGGGCATCGCTGACGATCTGCACGAGCAGCTAACGTGATCGCAGATCCGCGCATCGCCCGCTCGATCACCCTGCTACGCGCGGCGTTGCGCCCGCCAGCGGGGGCACGGCGGATTGCGCTTGCGCTGGCGTTGGGGTTCGTCTGCCACAGCATCTTCGCTGCGGCTGTGTTGGCCATGATCGCCGCCATGTTTTTCGGCCTCAGCGAGAGTCTTGGCCGCGTGCCGTGGCCCTGGGCGCTCCTCGCCAACGCTGCGCTGATTTTACAGTTCCCACTTGGTCATTCGCTATTCTTGACTGGCCCAGGAGGGCGCTTGCTCGTCCGCATGATCCCCGGCCCGCATGGCGCGACGCTCGCCACCACGACTTACGCGATCATCGCCTCGGTACAGCTTATCGCGCTGTTCGCGCTCTGGACGCCGTCGGGCATCATCTGGTGGCGGGCCGAGGGTACGGCATTCTACGCAATCTGCGCCGCGTACGCAGCAAGCTGGCTGCTGCTCATCAAAGCCAGCTTTGATGCCGGCGCCGAGGTGCAGTCGGGCGCGCTTGGGTGGCTGTCGTTGATGGCGCGCATCCGCCCCGTTTTCCCCGGTATGCCGACCGATGGCCTTTTTCGGGTCATCCGCCAGCCGATCTATGTGGCCTTCATACTGACGCTTTGGACTGTGCCGGTGTGGACGCCGGATCAACTCGTGCTGGCCGTGAGTTTCACCGCCTATTGCTTGCTGGCGCCACGGCTGAAGGAACGCCGCTTTGCCGCACGTTACGGTGACCGTTTCGAACGTTACCGCGCGACAGTGCCTTACGCGGTGCCGCGCCTAATGCGAGCCAAGGATCTCCACGATGCGCAATGACCTGACGATCTATGACCGGGTGG
>JANNSA010000776.1:0-3507 GCA_031402115.1 Hyphomicrobiaceae bacterium
CTCGTCGATCCGGCGCAGGCCCTGCGGCGCTTGAGCGGATCAGTTGAAAAACAGCTCGATATCGGCGAACGGCAGGAGCTACTGACCATGTTGCGCAGTGTCGTCGCCGGCGGTGCACCGTCGACTGTGCTTGACCAAGCGGTCGCCGAACTTGAGCGACGGCTGTTGCCTAGGAATGAGCCAATAAACATGAGTGCGGGCGCGTGGCCAAGACCATCCAGCTGGACATGACACCCGAGCTGTTCGCCGCGCTGGTCCCGCCGTCTGGGCAGCTATTCGGACTCGATCTGGGCACCAAGACGATCGGTATCGCCATCGGCGATACGACCTGGACAGTGGCCAGTCCTTTCCACACCATCCGCCGCGTCAAGTTCACGCCCGATATTGCGGAACTGGTCAGGCTGGTCGAGCTCAACGACATCAAGGGTCTGGTGATCGGTCTACCGCTGCATCTCGACGGCAGCGAAAGCGCGCGCTCGCAAGGCACACGCGGGTTCATCCGCAACATGGCACCGCTACTGCCGTTGCCTGTGATGTTCTGGGATGAGCGGCTATCGACTGTCGCTGCCGAACGCGCGCTGCTCGGCAATGACATCAGCCGCGCCAAGCGCGCCGCCATCATCGATCAAACGGCGGCAGCGTTCATCCTGCAAGGCGCGCTCGATCGCATGCGGCGGCTGCGGGTCGTGGAAGCGGCGGACGAAGTTTAGCGCGGCATGGGCCCTCGGCCGTATTCCGTCCTATTTCGTCAGGCGCAGCGCCATGATGCGGCCGCCGATCTCCGTGAAGGCGTCGTGCAGGTCAGCCACCGTCGTCGCAGAATAGTGGAACGGCGGCTCACTGGCGCAGGCGACGTAAAGCGCTTCTGTTGCGGCATCCATAACGCCAAAGGTGATTGTGTAGACGGTGATGCCAGCCGCCTTGGCGTTGGTGCAGGCGGCCAGAGTGCGGTCGTCGATATGGGTCTTGTAAGTTTCGTAGGTCGGCGGCACGATCCGGCTGGCGGCGCCGTAGAGGTAGCCGTAGGCGGTGTAGTCCGACCGCGTGGCCCAGTCGGCCTGCTCAGCCGCCCAATTCTTGCCGTCGGTCATCAGGATCATGATTTTCTGTACGTCGCCAAAAGCGCGGCCCTCGGTGAACGGTTCGGTTGGCGACAGGACGCGCAAGCCCCAGGCAACCCCCTCCGACGAGACGGTGCCGGACCCCTCCCAATGGCTGAGCGCATCGATCGCGCTGTTCACCTGTCCGACATTGCTGGTCAGCGGCACGATCGGATCAGGGCACGAGGCATTGGGTCCCTTGGTGAGCGGCCCGACTTCGTCGATCACCGCCGCCGTGCCGTCGTACTTGTAGACGTTGCGTAGGCGGTTCTTGGTTTCCCACTCGTATTCCAAGCCCGGAGCGAACAGCGCGATGCTACCGTCAGCCAGATAGTGATTGGGGAAGTCGGCCCAGCCAACGTTGACGTCTGGCTCGTCGGGCCAGAGGAACGGAACGAACAAGGTATTGGGGTCACCGAGGTCGGGTGGGGTGTCGTCAACGTCGAACGGCGCCGGACGAGCCTCCACGCAGCCCTTCCAGCTAGAATTTGGGATCTGATTGAACAGCGTGAAGTGGTTCACCTTGGCGGGGTTCAGCAAAAAGCAGTTGCCGTCGTAGCCATACAAATAGTCAGCAGGAGCGGGCGGCGAGGCGGCCTTTGCCGATCTGACGCCGAACAACTCGCCTGACAGCGCCGCGAAGCTACGCAGCATAGTTTCCAACGATGACCGGTCGTTACCGCCACCGCCAGGACCCGGACCCGGATCGGGAGGCCCCGGCGGGCCAACCGGCAATGCATCATAGCAAGCTCGATCAAAACCAACCGACTCGCGTTCATAAGTGATGCCGTGTGTCGCGGAATCAGCATTGCTGTCCATCCAGGCCATTTGCGCCGGGCCGTTGCCGATATTGACGGCGCCGACATAGGGCACCAGCGCCACCTTGGTGCGCGGGTTGTTTCGGCCGGCGCCGCCATGCACGGTCTCGACAAGTTGCTTGGCCGCTGACTTCAGATCGCCCATGAAGTCGCGCATCGATCCGGTGTTATCGAGCACCAACGCCAGTTCCAGGTCCTGCGTGCCCGACATCGCACCCGAGGTGACACTGATGTCAATCTTGTCCTGGCCGATCGCCTTGGCGAACATCGTATCAACGCTTGAGCTGACGGTGATGGTGATGCCGTCGTCGTCGCGTGTTGCGCTGAACTCTGTGCCGCCACCGGTGTAGCGATTCATGTTGGCACGGAACGCGGCGCGCGCGAAAAGGCCAACTTCGGCGTCGGTCATATCGGGGTTGCGAGCGGCGGCGAAGGCGGCGCTGTCAGCGGCTTGCTGCATCTGATTGCGCAGATGCGAGGCGCGGCCGTAATCGACGGCGAGCGCAACGGCGCCGACCGTCGGCACCAGCACCAGCGCGAAGATCATCGCCATGTTGCCGGATTGATCGCCCACGAGGCGCCGCCAGCAGGTGCGAACTGGAGATCGCAGACGTGAAAACAAATGCATCTCAGCTCTCCAGAACCCCCACACGCGTAGAGGGGAAAGAACAGCATGAGTTCATTACGAACCATGAAATACGGGTGCGGCCCAAGCGCGCTTGCCCGGAACAGCGTAACGGCTTCGTTAACCAGCGCACCGCTATGCTTCGGCCGACATGAAGGGGAGCAGCGCTATGCGTCAGGCAGCCGTCGGACCAGCGAAACCGGGCAAACCCGCCGAAAGCGAGTTGGCCAAGTTCGTGCGTTATACGGCCCTGCTCGGCGTTGGGTTTGCCAGTCTCTTCGTTCTGGTTTTGTCCTTGATGGCATCGATTCAGGTCATCGCGCATGGTGCTGGGTTTGACCGCGAGGCAACTGGCGAGGCTGGCCTCTGGGGGCTGGCTGCCACCGCCGCGATTGGCGCGTTGCCACTTTTCCGCTTTACCCTAGCCGAAGCCCCCAAGCTCGTCAGTGCAGCTTGGTTCGAACATCGCAAACGTGTTGGCTGGTTTACGCTCGCCGGGCTGGCCATTGCGGCGATTGCCTATTTCTGAGCTTGAGGGATCAGCGAGTTCGGCAATAGCATAGCGGCGGCGCCGCTGTTATGCGAAACGGTGGCTTGGTTGATCGCCACGCCGCTGCCCTACCCCCGATGAGTCCCCACCATGCAGATCGCAATCGTTGGAGCCGGCATCATCGGCATTCAGTGCGCCCACGCGCTGCTGGATGACGGGCACGGCGTCACGTTGATTGATCCCGATGGCATGGCGGAGCGTACCTCGCGCGGCAATGCCGGCTTTATCGCGCACACCGACATCGATCCGCTGGCTTCGCCCAAGGCCTGGCGGCGCGTGCCGAAATGGCTGTTGGACCCACTCGGGCCACTGACGATCCGGCCGAGCTATCTGCTAAGCATTGCGCCGTGGATGCTGCGCTTCCTGGCGGCATCGCGGCCGTCGCGCGTCGCTGCCAGCCGCGCCGCGATCATC
>JANNSA010000777.1:0-6347 GCA_031402115.1 Hyphomicrobiaceae bacterium
GAACTCACACCGCTACGCCCTGTACTAACGCAACGCTTACTGAGGAACCGTTCGACGGACTGGTACAAAACTATCGATCCGATCCGCCGTTACTATGACGTGAGGCTTGTTCAGGCTCGGCTACGCGATACGAGATGCCGCTCCTGGACCGTGGCAGTTACGCTGAACTGGGGACGCGGTACTGAACCCCGCCACGTTTCGTTTCCTCAACCTCCGCAGCGAACGCGTTACCAGTGCGCTGCGGTTGATGGTTAATAAACCGTGTCGACGTGGCAACAATGTGGAGCGAAATCGGAGAAAGAGAGGTATTTAGATTGACAGACGTTCATATCCACAGTTGCCTCCCAGAGTTGCGTTCGCGAAAAACCAGCGCCGGGGCTATGTTCTCCCGGCGTTCTGCAGGCACAAGCGCCGCGATGTGCACAAGCCGCCGTCCCGATCGAACAAAAATTGTTGCCAACGTAATGGCCGGCGATTTGGCTGCATTCCAACCAGCGGCCTGTTCCGCTCGACGTGTGCAACACACTTAATTTAGTCCCGCAGCGCTGGAGCGCCCGGCGTACGGCAGAATGGGCCCCTGGCCGTATTCCGCCGCCCACGGCACGGCCGTTGAGCAAGGCGCACGCGCAGCGGCCACCAGCGCTGCCCGTGCATCGGCGGACGATGGCCCAACTGGCCGAATCCGCACGCCATAGGCCGGCGCGGTTATTCGCGGCGGAGGATGGTGTTGACGAGGACGTTGCCGAGGGAATTGGCGTGGAAGTTGCGCTTCAGTTCGGCCGGGTCGTAGACGTCCGCTACCCAATCGATGAAGCTGGTTGGGTTGGTGCGGTTGTAGGCTAGGTAGCTGTCGAAGAAGGCGTCGAGGATGCCGGTGTCGGCGGCGCTGAAATGGCCGTAGCGCCAGCTGAGTTGCCGCTTGGCCTCGGCGACCGGCACGCCCTCGCGAAAGATCAGGTAGAGCGCGCTCATCAGGCCGACCCGGTCGGCGCCAGACTTGCAGTGCATCAGGATCGGGTATTCCAGCCGCTCGAACAGCGCTTTGGCGTCGAGCACGGTGTCGCGCTCGGGCGCGGCGCGCGATCGGACAATGAAGTTTTCCAGCTTCAGGTCGGCCTCGGCGCACGCCTTGGTCTCCAGTCGGAACGCCCCGCAATTGCGTTCGCCGCGCAGATTCAGCACCGTGCGGATGCCGCGCCGCGCCATCGCCCTGAGACGGGCCGGCGTCGGCTGACTGGTGCGCCACGCCCGCTCCGTCAGCTGATGCGTATTGGCATAGAGTAGCCGGAACATGCCGTGGTCGACGAGGTGCATGTCGAGGGTGTCGAGCACCGGGTTGATGCGGTGTCCGACCCAGGCTGGCGCTCGCTGGGCTGACCGGTCGCGCCAATTGCGCACGGCGCGGCCAACCAGGCGTCTTGGGGCTCGTGCGAACTTCATCGGGCTTCGTTTACCACCAAGCTTATGCCATTGCAGCGTCAATCGGCGAGATTGCGGAATGATGCCAGCGGGATAATGCACAATTGCCCGCATCATCAATCAGACATAACTTGTGGATTCGGGGCATTCAAGGTGGCGTGGTGCGGCCGATCGGTTGCCGTTAGTTTCGGCGAACAGCAGGCGGTCGGCGCGCAAGCCACGATCCGCGACAGGGGACCGATGCCGGATTTGTTGCCAGAAGGCGGGTTCGCAGCGCGCGGCCTGGGCCAATCCCTGGCCCGCTACGTCCGCTTTGTCCGCAAGACCAGCCGCTGGGTGCCGGCGCTTGGCGAGCCCGAAGCGCTGCGCATCGAGCAGGCGCTGAAGTCGCAGCATCCGTTCATTTTCGCCATGTGGCACGGGCAGTTCATGCTGCTGCCGCTGATGCATGTGCCGGATATGCCGGTGCAGGCGATGATCGCGCGCCATGGCGACACCGCCGTGCTCGGCGCCATGTTGCGCAGCTTCGGCATGGATCTGATCCGTGGTGCCGGTGCTGGCGGCCGCAAGAAGGATCGCGGCGGCGCTAGTGCTTTCCGCGCCGCGCAGGAAGCGCTGACCAGTGGCGTCACGGTGGCGATGACCGCCGACGTGCCGCCCGGGCCAGCGCGCCGCGCCGGTTTGGGCATTGTCACACTCGCCAAGGTCTCGGGCCGGCCGATCATCCCGGTGGCGATCGCCAGCTCGCGCTACAAAGCCTTCGACACCTGGAGCAAGTTCACCATCAACCTGCCGTGGTCGCAGTGTGGCGTGGCGATCGGCGAGCCGATTTTCGTACCCGCTGACAGCAGTAATGCGCAGCAGGAGGCGTTCCGTCAGCAGGTTGAGCGCGATCTCAACGAAGCGACCAGGGCTGCCTATGAACGGGCCTGTGGCGGGGATCCAATGCTGCGCCGGCGGGCGGACCGGGCGAGCCCGGCACTTGGTGCCTATCGGGCCACCACCGCAGCCCTGGCGCCCGCCGCGCCGCTGCTGCTCAAGCGCCGGGCGGCGCAAGGCAAGGAAGATGCCGGAAGGGCCGGCGAGCGCCAAGGCATCGCCAGCGTGCCCCGCGCTGCGGGCACGCTCGTCTGGTTCCATGCCGCCAGTGTTGGCGAAACTGTCGCCGTGATGCCGCTGATCCGGACCCTGAAGCAGCGGCAACCGCGCCTCAATCTGCTGCTGACGACCGGCACCGTGACATCGGCCCAAGTCGCCAGCGAACGTTTGCACGGCATTGCTCAGCATCAGTATGTACCGCTTGACTTCACCGCCGCCGTCGCACGCTTTCTCGATCATTGGCAGCCATCGCTGGGCGTGTTTGTCGAGTCCGAGTTGTGGCCTAATCTGTTGCTGGCGGCTAAGTCGCGCGGCATCCCGCTGGCGCTGATCAACGCCCGCATGTCCGAGCGCTCCGTCAAGGGCTGGCGCCACCGCCGCACCATGGCCGCCAAGGTGCTCGACTGCTTCGACGTCGTGCTCGCGCAGAACGACGCGCTCGGCCGCCGTTTCTCCCGGTTGGGTGCCGCCAACGTCCAGGCAGCTGGCAATCTCAAGGTCGATTCGCCAGCGCCACCCGTCGATGCTGCGGCGCTGGCGGCCTTGCGCGGCGCGATCGGTGGCCGGCTTTGCTTCCTCGCGGCAAGCACGCATCCAGGTGAGGAGGACATCATCGTCAGGGCGCGGGCACGGTTGGCGCAAGCCATGCCTGATCCGCTGGCGATTATCGTGCCGCGGCACCCACATCGCGGCGCCGAAATTGCGCAGCAATCGCTGGAGCGCGGCGTGCACGTCTCGCGGCGCAGTATCAATCCGCTGCCGGCGCCAGACGACGCCGTCTACATCGCCGATACGTTGGGCGAGTTGGGCACCTTTTTTGCTGCAGCGCCGGTTGCCTTCATGGGCGGCTCGCTGGTGCCGGTTGGCGGCCACAACCCGATCGAGCCGATTAAACTTGGCGCCGGCGTCATCACGGGGCCGTACCGGCACAATTTCGATGATGTCTATGAGCCGCTGCTGGCCGACCAGGCGTGCCGCGCCGTCGCTGATGAGGCGGAGCTGGCTGTGGCGCTTGGCGAGCTGATTGGCGGCGGCGCGGCGCTCGAAGACATGACGCGGCGGGCGCGTGGCACGTTGGAGCGGATGGGTGGCGCGCTGGAACGGACGCTGGTGGTGATCGAGGCGCTGCTGGCCCGGGTGGATGACGCCCATGCGCCGTGAGCCGCCAGCGTGGTGGTATCGGCCCGAACCAACGCTGGCCGCCAAACTGTGCGCGCCGCTGGCCATGGCCTATGACGCTGCCGGAGCCTGGCGGCAGCGCGCCACGACCCCGTTCCGCTGTCCGCTGCCGGTCATCTGCGTTGGCAATTTCACGGTGGGCGGCGCTGGCAAGACGCCGTTGACAATCGCTATTGCTGATGAGCTCACGCAGCTCGGCCACCAGCCAGGCTTCCTGACGCGCGGCTATGGCGGACGCGAGCGCGGGCCAGTCTGGGTCAAGGCGAGCGACGCCGCGGCGGACGTTGGCGACGAGCCGCTGTTGCTGGCGCGGCATGGCCCAGCACTGCTAGCGCGGGACCGGGTCGCGGGCGCCCGTGCCATGACCACCGCCGGCGCTGCCAGTACGGTCGACAGCATCATCATGGATGACGGGATGCAGAACCCATCGCTGGTCAAAGACCTCCGCATCGCCGTCGTCGATGGCGCTACCGGCATTGGCAATGGCTTGGTGATGCCGGCTGGCCCGCTGCGCATGACGATGCAGCGGCAGCGATCGCTGGCCGACGCTGTCGTGGTGATCGGTCCGCTGACGCAACGGGTGGCGACATTCCTTAGAAGCTTTACGCAGCCGGTGCTGCACGCCGAAATTGTTTCGGCCGGCGATACGGCGTGGCTGCACGGCACGCGCGTGGTTGCCTTTGCCGGTATTGGCCGGCCGCAAAAGCTGTTTGATACGGTGGCAGCGCAAGGTGCGGTGCTGGTGGCTGGCGTGCCCTTCCCCGACCACCACAGCTTCAGTGCCAGCGATTGCACGGCTTTGCTGCGCCATGCCGACGCTATGGACGCACAGCTGGTGACGACCGAGAAAGACTGGTTGCGCCTGCCCGATCAAGGCCCGGCGAGCGACCTGAAACGCGCCAGCCGCCCGCTGCCCGTCAAGCTGCGCTTCCAACCCGATCACCGCGATCAGCTGGTAACACTGCTGCGCGCGGCGTTGTTCGGCCAACGGTTACAGCGCTCGCCATAAGGCGTGCTTGTCTTGTTATCTTTGGCCACCGCCTCGCTTTGGCGATCTTAGTATTCGCGCGCAGACAGCTTTGTAGGGGCGAGCCGTGGCGCGCCCGTCGTGCCGCACCCGCGAGAGCGCAGAGACCGTGGCGAAACGGGCGCGGGCGGCGTGCCCTTACTGTTACGCAGCTTTTGAGCTGCGGATTTCGACTGTTGTTGCCGTGCTGTGATGCAGCGGGAGCTCGTCAGGCACGTTATCAGTTGCGGGCACTGCGGCCGGTACACCGGCGCGCGCCGGCACCTGGAACTTGCGCTCAATCCGGCGCAGCGCCTTGACGTAATCGAAGTAATTGGCCTCGAAGGCATGGCGGGCCGAGCCGATGTATTTGTCGGTGCGGGCGACGCTCGCTTGGGCGCCAGCCTTCAGCGCGCTGAACCAGGCGGCCCGTTCCGGGTTCGACTGGCGGGCTTGCAGATAGTGGGCGGCGACGCGCGCCTGATAGTCGCCGATGCGCCAGGCGCTGCCATTGGCCTGCACCAGCCCGAACACATAGAAGTCGTCGCGCACCGGATGGAAGGCGTTCATGAACAGCCGGCTGTGTCCAGCATCATCGAGCACCAGCGCTTTGTCGAGGAACGGAAACGCCACCTCATAGCCGGTCGCGAACACCACGAGGTCGGCGTCCTGCTCGCTGCCGTCGCTGAAGATGACGCGGTCGCCCTCGAAGCGTTCAATAGTTGGCTTGACGACGATGCGGCCGTGCGCGGCCAAGCGGACGACGTCGTCACCCATGGTCGGATGTGCCTGATCGATATGGTAGTCGGGACGCGGCAGCCCAACACGATCGGCGTGGCCCGCCAGCAGCGCGTGCGAAGTTTCGTAAAAGCGCGTCTTCAGCCAGCGCGGCAGCGGCGCCTTTTCAATGTATTCCATGGCGCCGTGCGTCGGCCAGCCGAGCGTGAACTTCGGCAGGAACCAGTAGCCGCGCCTGAGACTCATCGTGGCGGTGGCGCCGTTGTGGACGCCGTCAACGACGATATCGCAGGCTGAATTGCCGGCGCCGACGACCACCATGCGTTTGTTGCGCAATTGATCCGGGTGCTTGTAGTCGCGCGAATGCATGATCGTGCCGTTAAACGTGCCCGGCACGACCGGCATGCGCGGCACGGAATGATGGCCGCTGGCGACCGCAACACCGGCATAGCGGCGGGCCTGCGGCTCGCCCGCGACCTGCACCCGCCAGTCATTGGGGCCAATGGCTTCCACTTGCTTGACGCGCTTACCGAACTCGATCCGCCCGGTGATGCCGAAATGCTCGGCGTAGCGGCGCAGATAGTCGAGCATCACCGTGTGATGCGGATAGTACGCGGTGACACTCTCATCCATTGGGAAGTCGTCGAACACCGTGAAGCGCTTCGAAGAGATCAGATGTGTCGTCGTGTAGACAAGTCCTGCTGCTGTGCCGATGTTCCAAGTGCCGCCGAGATCGGATTGCGCCTCGATGATGTCATGCGGGATACCATGTTCAGCAAACGTCTTGGCGGCGGCCAGGCCACAGGGGCCAGCGCCGATGATGCAATACTTCAAGCTCGTGTCAGCACGCGTCATGATACGTCCATCGCATTGGTCGACCGCGAACGCTCGTCGTTGCATCCGCTGT
>JANNSA010000778.1:0-1863 GCA_031402115.1 Hyphomicrobiaceae bacterium
GTTTCCATTGCGGCAGCAGTTTGGCCAGCAAATTGCCGTAACGCTCCTTCAGGTGATGGACCCATTGTGGTTCCTGACCGAGCGCCTTGGTCGAGCGTGACAGCGCATCCAGTCCCAATACGGGCGTCAGCGTCAACGCGACAAACAGGCTTGCGAGCAATGCCACGCCATAAGCCAGCGCCAGTGGTTGCAGCAGCCGACCTTCGATGCCGGTCAGCCCGAACAGCGGCAGGAACACCAAAAGAATGATGAGCGTTGCATAGACAATAGAGCCTTGCACTTCGCTGGTGGCACTGGCGACGACTTCCAGCTTCGATAGCTGCGTTTCGCTTTCAGCATTCAGGCGCAGGCGGCGGACAATATTTTCGACCACAATTATCGCATCATCGACCAACACACCCAGGGCAATGGCGAGTCCGCCCAACGTCATCGTGTTGATCGTGCCGCCCACCATATTGACCGCGATAATCGCCGAGACGACCGACACCGGAATTGCTGCGAGGGTCACCAATGTTGCTCGCCATGACGCTAAGAAAAGCAGGACGATGATGGAGACCAGCACCAGACCCTCGACCAGTGCCGTTTGCACATTGCCAACGGCGCGTTCGATAAAGTCGGATTGCCGGAAGACCTTGGTTTCCAGAACCATGCCCTTGGGCAAGGTCTTCTGAATGGCAGCAAATTCGGTTTCAAGCCGTTCGGTTAGTTCAAGGGTGTTCGCTCCCGGCTGCTTTTGCAGCGCGAGGATTACCGCAGGCTTGCCATTATAGCTGCCCGTGCCGCGTTTAAGACCTTCGCCGATGCGGATGGTGCCGACTTCGCGGGCAAGCACAGGCAGGCCGCCTTGTTCGCCCACAATTACATCGCCGAAATCGTCGGCGGTCCGCGCACGACCCACGCCTTCGACCAGCACCTCTTGGCTACCTTCCACAAGCACGCCTGCCGAGCGACTTTCGCTCGCTCCGCGCATCGCTTCGGCGACGTCATTGACGCCAATACCGCGTAAGGAGAGCTGAGCCGGATCAAGCAGTAACTGCACTTGGCGCTCATCGCCGCCGATGGTCATGATGTCGGCAATGCCGGGAACACCGAGTAAGCGGCGCTTTACCGTCCAATCGGCTACGCTTTTGACTTCCATCGGCGAAGCGCCAGGCGATCGCAGTGCAATGAACATGATCTCGCCCATAACCGAGGATGCAGGCGTCATGTGGGGTGCGGGCAGGTCTTCCGGTAATTCGTCGCCTACCGTCTGTAAGCGTTCCGAGGTAATACGCCGTGCTTCAGCGGGACTTGTTGTCCAGCCAAACTCAAGTGTCACGACTGATAAGCCCGTTGCGGAGTTGGACCGGATGCGACGCAATCCCGGCGAGCCATTAAGTGCGGTTTCCAGTGGGATGGTGACCCGTTGCTCGACTTCGGTTGGCGTATAGCCTCCTGCATCGACGACCACGGTCACCGTCGGCGCGGTGAGATCAGGAAGGACATCGACGGGCGTTCGCAGTGCAAGCACAAGGCCGCCCAGCGTCAGCAAAACCGACAGCGCATAGATGACAGGCCGATTGGACAGCGACCAGCGGACAAGACGTTCGATCATATCCTAGGCCCCTTAGTGCGCATGGCCGTGGCCGAACGCATCGGGCGTTGCCGCCGCTGCACGCACAGCCGCTGCACCCACAGTGACGACCCGCTCGCCGGGTTTCACATCGCCAGTGATCGCAACCTGATTACCGCTTGCCGTGCCGCGTGACACTATTCGCCGTTCAAATGTTTCACCGGCGACCTGCACATAGACAACCGTCTGCCCGCCTTCTTCTATGATCGCGGCAGCAGGAACGGCGAGCGATTGCACGCTGTTGCCGGTGC
>JANNSA010000779.1:0-6452 GCA_031402115.1 Hyphomicrobiaceae bacterium
GGCGCTTCTCGCCCGCATCGCCGAACTCGAAGCCAAGCTCGGCCAGCCGCCGAAGACGCCCGACAATCAGGGACAGTATATTGTTTATCCTGCAGCGACAATCAGCCTGCAGCGATAATCAGGGACAGTATATTGTTTATCCTCGATAATCAGGGACAGTATATTGTTTATCCTGGGAAGCTCAAAATTTCGTAGACAGTATACCGTTTAGCGCGGAAAGCTCGGACGATGCCTCCGGCATGCAGAAAATGGGGCACAAGATCAGCGCGGTCAGCGTCAAGCGGCTGCTGCCGACGCTCGGCTACAGCCGGCAGACGAACCGTAAGGCCGACGAAGGCTCGAAGCACCCGGACCGCAACGCGCAATTCGAGCACATCAAGGCTCATGTGATCATGGCGCAAGTGGCCGGACAGCCCGTGGTTTCGGTCGACACCAAGAAGAAAGAGCTGGTCGGCAACTATAAGAATGGCGGCGCCGGCTATCGTCCGAAGGGGGATCCGCGGCGCGTGAAGGTGCACGATTTCGAGGACCAAGAACTCGGCAAGGTCGTGCCCTATGGCATCTACGACGTGGCGGCTAACACCGGCTTGGTCAGTGTCGGCATAACCGCTGACACGGCCGAGTTCGCGGTCGCCGCCGTCCGGCGCTGGCATGATGAAATGGGGCGAGAGCGCTACCCGGCGGCACAAGAATTGACGATCACGGCCGACGGCGGCGGCTCGAATGGGTCACGCGTCCGTCTGTGGAAACTTGAATTACAGAAGTTCGCAGACGACAGTGGCCTCGTGATCCACGTCCACCATTATCCTCCTGGCACGTCGAAGTGGAACAAGATCGAGCATCGCATGTTCTGTCAAATCACGCAGACGTGGCGCGGCCGGCCCCTGACGGATCGACTGGCTATCGGGGAACTGATTGCCGCCACGACGACCAAGTCTGGCCTGCGCGTGGCTAGCGCACTTGACACCCGGACTTACGAGAAAGGCATCAAGGTCAGCGACGCCGAGATGCTAACGTTCGACATCAAAGGCGACGAATTCCATCCTGTATGGAACGACACAATCCGCCCCCGCTCAGCTGACATCAATCGGAGCGGTTAATTTGGCGGATGTCCTTAGGGCCAGTACGCGAGACGCTGTGAGAATCAGTGGACTGCTTTGCCCTGAGCCGCACTGGGTTCCGCAGTCGGCCCCTCGTGGCCAGCCACGGCCGCACCACAATAGTCCGCCCACTGCTGCATCAGCGGCCGTCGCTGTTCGATGTACTTCGTCCTAAGATAAGACTGCGGCACAGATGAGCCGATTTTGTGCGACAGCGCCCGTCCTGCGACTTCGAAGCTGGCGTCCGCAACGTCTGCGGCCCAGTCACGGAACGACGTCCTGAAGCCGTGCTGCGTGTACTGCCCGCAGCCCATGCGATCCATGAGCAGGTTGAAGGCCATATTGGCGAGCGGGCGCCCGGCTCGACCACCGGGGAAGACATACCCCGCTTCCCCATGGTCCCGCCTCATCTCTTTCAAGATCGCCACCGCACGCGGCGACAACGGCACGTCGTGATCGACCTTGGCTTCCGCCCGGTCGCCAGGGATCGTCCACAGCGGGGGCTTCGCACCGTCCAACCCCCTGAACTCTGTCCACAGCGTTGGCCGCACCTCGCCCGAGCGACTGGCGCACAGGATGGCGAACTCCAAGCCGCGGGCGGTCGGACCTTCCATTGTCCGCAGTTCGGCCACCAGAGCGGGCAGGTCGGCGTAGGGCATGGCCGGATGATGCCCCCGGCTCAGCGTCACTTTTTTCGATAGCAGTGCCTCCAGGTGCCCTTTCCAGGCCGCCGGGTTGTCGCCCGTCCGCAGCCCGCGCACTTTGGCGGCGTCCAGCACCTTCTCCAGGCGCGCCTGCAAGCGCTGGGCAGCCTCGGGCGTCTTGGTCCACCTAGGCTTCAGCAATGTGAGCACAGCCTCGGTGTCCACCTCAGCCACTGGCAGCCCACGAATGCCGGCGCTGTGCTTGGTCAGGCTGCGACGCCAGCCCGCTGCCGTCTTGCCCCCATGTCTTCGACCTTGGAAGCGAGGTAGTCATCGGCGAATGCGCCGAACGTGACGGCCGGGTCCTCGGGCTCGCTGGCTGCAACCTGAGCAGCGAAAGCTGCCTTCCGCTCTGCCCGTGGGTCCACGCCGCGGCGCACCGCGTCTTTGGCCCCCGATGCTGCCGATCCGAACGGCATGTCGCAGACCTTTCCCGCCCACTTGGAGCGCCACACCCAACGTCGGCCACCACCCTTGGCTCCGTCGATCACCAGATAGAGGCTGCCGCCCACGGCATGCTTGCCCGGCTTCGCCAGCGCCTTCACCTGCAACGCAGTCATCGCCGGCTTGTCGTTCTTCATGATCGCCGCCAGGACTGCCGCGTTCCGTCTCGCTCCACGATAGACTGTCAGTACCCCACAGTCCAACCGTCACCCAACCCGTCACCCAACTTTGATCGGCACTTGCCTGCCACAGAGTGAGGTATCCTGAGACACAGTCATCTGCAAATTCAAACAATAACAGGAGGTTAATGATATAGATGAGACATTGTGAGTGTGGCTGAAGTACCCGTCGGGGTCCGACCCACGGAGCCAAATTCGACTGCTTGCTGGCCGCCGGTGGCCTTGTCCGCCGAACCGGGTCGCGTCAGTCGTCGTCGCTCAGAGCGCAATTAGCCAAACACCACGCGCGGGAAGTAGAACGACACCACCCAGTTGGGGCGATCGACGATCTCGCTGATGCGCAGGTCGCCGCAGACGCTGCACAGCATGTAGGCATCGACCGGCGCCATGTGGTGCTCGCGGGCGATCGCTTCGACCATGTCGGCAACCGCCTGGCGGGCGGCGACGAAAAGGTCGGGGCCGACGCCGGTTGTGACCTCGTAGCCGCCCCAGTCGAGATGGCGGGCGACGGGGCCATCGGTGGTGAAGCGCGGCGCCCTGAGGTTGGCACCCTTGACGAGGTCGAACTGCGCGACGAGCGAGCACGGGCTCTCCAGCGCCGTGCCACAAACTTCGCCATCGCCTTGCGCGGCGTGTGGATCGCCGACGCTGAACAGGCCGCCAGCCACCTCCACCGGCAGATACAGCACCGTCCCGGCCGCCAGATCGCGGATATCGAGATTGCCGCCGGTGGCGCGCGGCGGGATGATATCATGCTGTCCGGGCGCAGCGGGGCTGAGGCCGATGGTGCCGAAATGCGGCTTCAACGGCACCTTGCCGCCAGGGCCGTAAGCGGCCGGCACCAAGCTGTTGGAATCATAGGACCACAGCGCCAGCGCCGGCTCCTTGAACTGGTCGGCGAGTAGGCCAAAGCCCGGGAACACCGCCGTCCAGCCCCAGCCCGACGCCGTAATGTCCAGCAATGTCACCTTGACCGCGTCACCCGGCGCGGCGCCATCGATGGACACCGGCCCGCACACCGGATTGCTCTTGCTCAGGTCAAGCTGGGCCAGATCGGCGACCACGCTCGATGGTGTCAATTGACCGGAGGAAGCATCCAGCGGATGGAATTCCACGGTCTCGCCCGGCGCAATGCGCAGCACCGGCGCAAGCGTGTTGTTCCAGCCGTAGTGGCCCTGGTGGCGATGCAGCGTATGACGCAACGGCATGGTACATCCGGACAATCGAGAGGGCTGACGGTGATTTCAACCGCATTCAAACGGTTGCTGGCTGCCGAACGCAAGGCCATCACTGCCGCATCTGGTGATTGCTGCACCGCAGCGTGGCAATCGCGTCAGTGTCGGCGGATACTTGGGCTTATGGTAAGGCTCCCCTAAATGTCAGCCACGTCTGCGCTCGATGGCTCTGGCCAAGCGGTCAATGCGAGCGAACACAAAAGTGCCTAGTCTGCAGTAACTCGTCATCAAGGAACACGGGCCCATGGCCAAGGCCAGTCAACCCGATCAGTCGCCAACGGCCGCTTCGGCCGCGCGCGATATCGATGCGTTTGTGCGGCAACTGAATGTGCTGCGGCCGGTTGCCGGCAATGGCCGGCGCGGGCGTTTGATCATGGCGATGGATGCGACGCTCAGCCGGCAGCCGAGTTGGGATATGGCGCTTGAGGTGCAATCAACGATGTTCGCGGCAGTTGCCGCTGTTGGTACATTGGACGTGCAGCTGGTGTATTTCCGCGGGCTCAACGAATGCCGGAGCAGTGCCTGGGTCAGCGATGCCAGCGCATTGGGCCGTCTGATGCAGCGCGTTGGCTGCCAGGGCGGCACCACCCAGATCGGGCGCGTGCTCAAGCATTGTCTGGCCGAAACCGCGCACGCCAAGGTCGACGCGCTGGTCTATGTCGGCGATTGCATGGAAGAGCCGATCGACGAACTGGCGACAGATGCCGCGAAACTTGGATTGGCAGGCGTGCCCGCGTTCGTGTTCCAGGAAGGTGACAAAACCGCCGCTCAGGTTGCGTTTCGTGAGATCGCACGCTTGACCGGCGGGGCCCATTGCCGGTTTGATCCGAGCGCGGCCGATGTGCTGGCGAACCTGCTGAAAGCCGTCGCAGTTTATGCTGCTGGTGGCGCGGCGGCGCTCGCGGACATGAGCCGCGCAGATGCCGTGGCTGGCTTGATCGCGCGGCAGATCGCCGGACGGCAACAACCGGAAGCGCCGGCTTGAGGACAGTGCGTTGAACCTGAGCATCGGACTGCTGATTGGCATCGTGGCACTGTTAGCGGCCCTGTTGGGGCTGCGCTGGTTCGCCGGCGCCGATCCCGCCCGTTTGGCCTTGGTGATCCGCAAGGGCAGCGCTGGCCTGGCGCTGGTGGCCGCCACAGCCATGGCGCTGACTGGCCGGTTCATGCTGGCACTGATGCTGGGTGGCCTCGCTTGGGCCCTGTGGACCGGCCGCTTGCCGTTCCGGAGCAGTTTTCGAGGTGGCGCCTCGGGGCCAAGCGCGAACCGCACCACCAGCGTGCGCACAGCCTTTCTGGAGATGACGCTCGATCATGACAGCCGGGCTGTGCAGGGCCGGGTGCTGGCCGGCCTCCATGCCGGTCGCGACCTAGCGTCACTATCGCGGCCTGAGCTAACAGTCCTGCTCGGTGAATGCCGTGCCGGTGAAGCGCAAAGCCGGCAGGTTCTGGAGGCCTATCTTGACCGCGCCTGGCCGGAATGGCGCGATGACATGCGCCGCGACCAAGGTGCTGAACAAGCCGGTGCTAAGGGTCGCAGCCGCCAAACCGGCGCAGCTGCCTCGCCTGCAGGTGCGATGCCGCGTGCCGAGGCATTGCAGGTTCTCGGCCTGCCGCTCGCGGCCAGTGACGATGACATCCGCGCCGCCCACCGCAATCTGATGAAACGCCTGCATCCCGATCAGGGCGGCTCCACTTACCTCGCCGCCAAGATCAACGAAGCCAAGGACGTGCTGCTGGCGCGGTGAGCGCGACGTGACGCCAAAACGGCACGCGCCATAGGCGCACAGGTGGGCCTTCGCTGATCGCGGACAACAAGTGCTGTGCGGCGAACCGCGCGGGTTTGGTGTGAGCAGCATGGCGAGCTTAGCAAGGACTTGTTCACCATTATCCGTGACAGTACGAAGCCCGGGGGGATCGGTGCCCGGATCGATGCTCGGATCGGTGCTGGGGCCCGCGCCTGGCAGCCCAACAAACGGAGTGCCGGGCATGCGCAGCCTGCTCCTGATCGTTGCCATGCTGGCTGCAGCCAAGTTTGGCTGGCAGGAATGGTCCGACCGTTCGGCGATGGCCGAGACGCTGATCAATACCTACCGCCAGGACGCCATCGAGGCCTGTCAGAAGGAAGCGAACAGCCGCAATCTCAAGGCCGACACCGTGTCATGGCGCAAGCCCGAGGCGGTGACCCTGGTGATTGGCAGTGGCACGGCGGAAGAAAGCTTCTGGCAGGTCAGCGACGATATGTTCCGCACCAAGCCGGCGACGCCGATGATTGTCATTGTCGCCCGCCGCCTACCCTACAAGCTGCTGTGCGAGTACGACGTCGTCCGCCAGACCGCCGCGATCTACCGGAAGTGACGGGCACTCCGAACAGTAATCGCTGCGACTTCATCGGCAAACTGGATCGCGACTATGTAGGGTGCGAAAGGCCTTCTTCAAGCCGTATCGCACCGCAACAGGCCGTGGGCGCACTGAAACACGCCGTATTGCACCGCAACAGGCATTATCCCTCCGCAACAGGCCGTGGGCGCCAGCCGATGGTGCGATACGGCGAAGACGCCTTTCGCACCCTACGGTGCCGCACAACCGCACTCGAAGTGGTTCACGTGTTGCGCTGACTGTGCTTCGTCTTGCCGAGGACGGCGGAATACGGCCAGGGGCCTATTCCGCCCCACGTTCTAGCGCTGCCGCCAAACCTGTCAGGCTGGCGATGTTGTGGCACGGCCGTATGTCACTGACGTGCCGCGACAGCGCCGAGGCACCAGCTGCGATCGGGGCATATTTGTCGAA
>JANNSA010000780.1:0-8774 GCA_031402115.1 Hyphomicrobiaceae bacterium
GAAGCCGCCGTCGCGCAGCCGCCAGCCAATGAGCTGTGCTGAAGCAGAACGCGCCTTAATTGCAGGCCAATTGCCACGCGCTGCCAGAAAGCGACGGCCCGATATAGGGTGCGATACGGCCTGAAGTAGGCCTTTCGTACCCTACGTTCTGCCGTCCAACTTCCCGGTCGGTTCGAAGTATCGTTAGCCCGTCAGCTTCGCCATCACTTTTGCAAACCGGGCGCGGCTGGCTTCGCGGCCAACGTGGCGGCCGCCCGTCACCACGAGCTTGCCCGACACCCAAACGTCGCTCACCAGCGTGTGGTCTCCAGCGAACAGCCAGGAATCCAAGAGCTGATCGCCAGCGCGAGAGGTCAGGAGGGGATGTCCAGCATCGAGCGCGACGATGTCAGCAATAGCGCCAACCGCCAGCCGGCCTGTATCGCGATCAAGCGCCTGGGCACCGCCAATCAAGGCGCCGTCATACAACAGCCGGCCCGTCGAGCCGCGCGTCTCGCCCGTGCGCGACAGCACGTTGCGGGCCTTGTCACGCAGCCGCTGGCCATACTCCAACGTGCGCAGTTCCTCGGCGACATCGACACGGATGTGGCTATCGGTGCCGACGCCAAAGCGTCCAGCGCCCGCCAGAAAGCGCACCGCATCAAAAATGCCATCGCCGAGATTAGCCTCAGTTTGCGGGCACAGGCCGGCGATGGCGCCGGTCTCGGTAAAGAAGCGCGTCTCGCGCGGGTTCATATGCGTCGCGTGAATCAGGCACCAGCGCGCGTCGACCGGCTGGTTGGCGAGCAGCCATTCCACCGGCCGCTGGCCAGACCAGGCGAGGCATTCGTCGACTTCCTGCAATTGCTCGGCGACGTGAATGTGGATCGGACCATCTGTGAGTGTCGTCACTGCGGTCAATGTCGCCGGTGTGACGGCGCGCAACGAATGCGGCGCTACGCCAAGTTGGGCATGGGGCAGCGCTTTCAGGTGCGTTGCGGATTGCTCCAGCAGTCTGGCAAAACCGTCGGGCGTGCTGGCGAAGCGGCGCTGCTGATCCTTGACGGGCTGATCGCCGAAACCGCCATTGGCGTAAAACACCGGCAATAGCGTTAGGCCGATGCCGCTCACTTGCGCCGCCGCGACGATGCGTGACGCCATCTCGGCCGGGTCGTCATAGCCTGCGCCATCGGCAGCGTGGTGCAAGTAGTGGAATTCGGCAACCGAGGTAAAGCCAGCTTCCAACATCTCCATGTAGAGTTGCGTCGCGATGACTTCGACGTCGTCCGGCGTTAACTTGTCGAGAAAGCCGTACATCGCCTGCCGCCAGGTCCAGAAGCTGTCTTCGCCCTCGCCGGAGGTTTCCGTCAGTCCGGCCATGCCGCGCTGGAACGCGTGGCTGTGCAGGTTCGGCATGCCCGGCAGCCCGATCGCATGCGTCGCATCGCCCGCCTCAGCGGCCACGCCCGTCGCGATGTCCGCGATCAGGCCATCGGGTCCAACGGTCACGCGCACATCGTGTGCCCAGCCATCAGGTAGTAAGGCCGTGGAAAAGTGCAGAGGCATGCGCGCGTCCCAGTCTCCGTCTGAAATCAGTTCCTGCGTGTCACCCATCGCAAAGTCAGGGGCCGATGGTCTATAGCAGGCATGCCGCCCTCAGGGAGAAACTGCAATGACGGCCGACCTGCTGATCACCGATGCCCGCTTGTGGAGCGCCGCGCGGGGGCCTACGGGCCGCGTGCCACTGCTCGAAGGCGCCGCCGTCGCCGCCAAGGACGGGCAAATCACCTACGTGGGCTTGGCTGTGGACGCGCCCAAAGCAACGCGCACCCTTCATGCCGAAGGCCGGTTGCTGACGCCCGGTCTGGTCGATTGTCACACACATATTGTGCATGGCGGTAACCGAGCTGGTGAATGGCAGATGCGGCTGGAGGGCAAAACCTATGAGGAGGTGGCGCGCGCCGGTGGCGGCATCGTCTCCACCGTCAAGGCAACGCGCGCGGCGAGCGAAGACGAACTGGTGCGCCAGAGCCTGCCCCGGCTCGACGCGCTGCTGGCTGAGGGCGTCACGACGATCGAGGTGAAGTCAGGCTATGGGCTCGACGCCGAGCATGAGGCGAAGATGTTGCGCGCCGCCCGCCGGCTCGGCCATGCGCGGTCCGTGGGCGTCGTTAGCACGCATCTCGGCGCGCACGCCATGCCGCCCGGCAGCACCGACAAGGACGCCTATATCGATGACGTGATCCACAACCAGTTGCCAGCCGCGCACGCTGCCGGGCTAGTTGATGCCGTTGACGCTTTTTGCGAGGGCATCGCATTTTCGGTGCCGCAAGTTCGGCGGTTGTTTGCAGCGGCCAAGGCCCTGCGGTTGCCAGTCAAGCTGCATGCCGAACAACTGAGCAATCTGGGCGGGTCAGCGCTTGCCGCCGAGTTCGGCGCGCTGTCAGTGGATCATATCGAGTATCTCGACGATCCCGGTATCGCGGCCCTGGCGCGCGCTGGTACCGTTGCGGTGATCCTGCCGGGCGCCTTTTACTTCATCAAAGAGAAGCAGAAGCCGCCAATCGCAGCTTTGCGCGCTGCTGGCGTGCCGATGGCGTTGGCCAGCGATTGCAACCCCGGCTCGTCGCCGCTGACCTCGCTGCTGCTGACGATGAATATGGGCTGCACCCTGTTCGGCATGACGCCTGAGGAGGCGCTGCTTGGCGTCACCGCCAACGGTGCGCGGGCACTGGGTCTGCAGCGGATTACCGGCACGATCGAAACCGGTAAGGTCTGCGATTTGGCGCTGTGGGACGTAAACGAGCCGGCCGAACTCGCCTATCGCATCGGCTTCAATCCACTCTGGCAACGCATCTGGCGCGGCACGCCCGATGCCGCCACTTGAACGAGACAAAGAGGTTTGCCGTGACACGTTCGCTGCTTCGCCCCGGCCATGTGACTCTCGCCGAACTCGAGGTGATCTATCGCGGCCATGATGCGGTGCGTCTCGATCCGGCGACCAAGCCAGCAATCGCAGCGGCGGCGGCCGTGGTGGCGCGGGCGGCGGCGGGCAACGCGGCCGTCTATGGCGTCAACACCGGTTTCGGCAAGCTGGCGAGCACGCGCATTCCGGCAGCGCAGACCACCAAGTTGCAGCGCAATCTGATCCTTTCGCATTGCGGTGGCATTGGCGATGCGACGCCCGCGGCCATTGTGCGGCTGATGATCGCCCTGAAGCTGATTTCGCTTGGTCATGGTGCATCGGGTGTGCGGCCGCTGCTGATCGAGGCGCTGGAGGGCCTGCTGGCAAAGGGCGTTACGCCGTGGGTGCCGCAGCAGGGCTCAGTTGGCGCGTCGGGCGATCTGGCGCCGCTGGCACATATGTCGGCGGTGATGCTCGGCGAGGGCGAGGCGTTCGTCGCGGGTGAACGGATGAGCGGCGCCGAGGCGCTCAGGAAGGTGGGGTTGCAGCCGATTGAACTTGGTGCCAAGGAGGGCCTGGCGCTGATCAACGGCACCCAGTTTTCCACGGCCTATGCGTTGGCCGGCTTGTTCGACGGCCATCGGCTGGCGCGCACCGCACTCGTGACAGGCGCACTGTCGGTTGACGCCGCGATGGGGTCCAGCACGCCGTTCCGGCCGGAGATCCAAGCCCTGCGGCGGCATCGCGGGCAGATCATAGCGGCGGCTGCGTTGGAAGGCCTACTCGCAGGCAGCACAATCCGCGAGGCGCATCTCGATGACGACCTGCGCGTCCAGGACCCCTATTGTCTGCGCTGCCAGCCGCAGGTGATGGGCGCCTGTCTTGATCTGCTCAATCAGGCCGCGCGTACCCTCGAAGACGAGGCCAACGCCGTCACTGATAATCCCCTGGTCCTGACAGCGACGAACGAGATTGTTTCGGGCGGCAATTTCCATGCTGAGCCCGTTGCGTTCGCGGCTGACCAGATCGCCATTGCACTCAGCGAGATTGGGTCCATCGCGGAACGGCGGATTGCCATGCTGGTCGATCCCGTGCTGAACTTTGGCCTGCCGCCATTCCTGACACCGGAGCCGGGGCTCAACTCAGGCTTCATGGTTGTGGAAATCGCCGCTGCTGCGCTCTATGCCGAAAACAAGCAGCGCGCCATACCGTGTTCGATTGACTCGACGCCGACCAGCGCCAATCAGGAGGATCACGTCTCGATGGCGGCACACGGCGCGCGCCGGCTAATGGAGATGAACACCAATCTGGCGCGTATCATCGGCATCGAGCTGCTGATTGCGGGCCAAGGCATCACGCTGCGCAAGGAGGGGTTTGGCGTCACCAAGGGTCTCAGCACCAGCCCGCGGCTTGAAGCTGTCGTCAATGCCTTGCGCGAGCGCGTGCCACGTCTGGGCGATGACCGCTATATGGCGCCCGACGTGGCCGCAGCGGAGCAATTGGTAGCAACAGGCGTGATTGCGCTGGCAGCGGGTGGCACGCTACCATGCCTCGTTACGGGGGTGGCATGAGTAATTTCAGACTGATTGAAGGGGACGGCCGGCTGATCCTGTCGATTCCGCACGCCGGCACGCGGCTGACGCGGCGATTGGCAGAGCGCATGACACCGGCGGGGCAATCGCTGATCGATACGGATTGGTGGCTGGAGCGGCTGTACGATGTGCCTGAGATCACGGCGCTGCGGCCGACAATCCTGGTTGCCGATCTGTCGCGCTATGTCATCGACCTGAACCGCGACCCACGCGGCGCCTCGCTCTATCCCGGGCAGGCTACCACCGGGCTACTGCCGCTGACGACGTTTGATGGCGAGGCGATTTATCTAACCGGCCAGGAACCGACGGCGACGGAGTATGAGGAACGGCTGGAGGATTCCTTCTGGCCGTACCATCTGGCGCTGATGGCCCAGCTTGAGCGGGTGCGCGATCGCCATGGCATCGCCGGACTGTATGACTGCCACTCCATACGCTCGGTGGTGCCGCGCCTGTTTGATGGGCAGCTCCCCGACCTCAACCTGGGCACCAATAGCGGTACGTCATGCGCGCCTGGACTGACCCAAGCTGTAGCCGCTGAATTGAAGTCAGCCGACGGTTTCAGCCACGTTATCGATGGCCGCTTCAAGGGCGGTTGGATCACCCGGAATTATGGCCTGCCGGCCGAGCGGGTGCATGCGGTGCAAATGGAGCTGGCTTGCCGCCGTTATCTGAGCGAGAGCGCGCCGTTCCTATATGACGAGGCAGGCGCAGCGGTGTTGCAGAGGGTGCTTGCGCGGGTATTGGTGGCGATGGATGCAAGCCTATCCGAATTGTCGGGGCGCACCGCAGCGCGCCCCGACAATTCCGGCCTACTTGTCTAGTCGCGAGTACTGGATGTAAGCGGGGCCAAGAATAACGATGAACAGCACCGGCAGGAAGAACACGATCATCGGCACGGTCAGCTTTGGTGGCAGCTGCGCGGCCTTCTTTTCGGCGGCGGCCATGCGCATCTCACGGTTTTCCTTAGCCATGACGCGCAGTGCCGAACCGACAGGCGTACCGTAGCGCTCAGCCTGGATCAGCGCTGTTGCCGTTGCCTTGACGGACGGAATGCCGGTGCGTTTGGCGAGATTGTCGAAGGCGATCTTACGATCACCCAGGTATGACAGCTCGGCCGTGGTCAAGTGGAACTCTTCGCCCAGCTCGATCGACGAAGCGGTGACTTCCTTGGCCACTTTGCCAAACGCAGCTTCCGTTGACATGCCAGCCTGGACGCAGATCAGCAACAGATCGAGCGCATCGGGGAAGGCGTTATTGATGGCCTGCTGGCGCTTGGTGATCATGTTGTGGATGAACAGGTTCGGCAGGTACATGCCGATGAAACCGGCGACCACGGTGGCGCCGATGCGGACCAGCGGCGGGTAGCCGAAATCATTGACCACGAACAAATAGAACAGCGCGGCGAAGAACGAGATGATCGGCGACGCCAGCCGGAAGAACACGAACGCCACGACCGGCGCCTGACCGCGCAAGCCCGCCATCTTCAGTTTGTCTTTGACTGCTTCGGTCTCGAACGCCTGGCGCAGGTTGAGCTGATCGACGATCTGGCTCATGTAGCCTTTGGGCGCCGTCCGCAGTTTGCTGCCCTTGGCGCCGGCTAGTTCTGCAACGCGCAGGCTGCGCATCTTGTCGCGTTCGGTCGCCATCACCCGCATGCGCGACGCCGTGCGATCCTTGGACAGAGCGGGCACGGCGATCGTGTACACAGTCGCGACAGCGAAAATCGCCGCCGCGATCATGGCGAGGAAAGTCGGATTGACGATCTCTGACAGGAATTCCATGGCCCACCCAGTCGGATACGAGGACTGATCGACGACGTGATCAGTATTTGAAGTTGATCATTTTGCGCATGACGAGAATGCCAACGATCATCATGGCGGCGGCAACGCCGAGCATGACGTGGCCGATCTTGTCTTCCCAGAGCAGCGAGATGTAATCGGGCGAACTCAGATAGACGCCACCCATGACGATGAAAGGCAGACCGGCGAGGATGCCGGCAGAAGCCGTCGCTTCACCCGATAGCGCCGCGACCTTGGCCTTCAAGCCGAAGCGCGCGCGCAGCACGCCCGACAGATTGCCAAGCGCTTCGGCAAGGTTGCCGCCTGCCTGTTGCTGAATGGCGATGACGATGGCAAGGAAGTTCACGTCCGGCACCGGCATGCGTTCCATCATGCGGTCGAAGCCCTCCGGCAACGTCACACCAATGCGCTGGCCTTCCACCAGTTCGGCGAACTCGCTTTTGATCGGCTCCGGCGTTTCGCGGGCGATGATCTCCAGGCATTCGCCAAGCGGCAGGCCTGACTTCACGCCACGCACGATGATGTCGATGGTGTTCGCAAGCTCAGCGAGAAACTTGGCCTGCCGCTTCTTGGCCAGATAGTTGAGCACCCAGCGCGGCAAGCCGAACGACGCCGAGAAGCCGATCAGGCCAGCGATCCACAACGATAGGCCACCCAGGATGACGGCGGCGCCAAACGCCACGCAACCGGTGATCGCCGACATCATCCAGAACTGGTACGGCGTCGTCTTGTCGAGCCCGGCACGCATCAGGCGCGTGCGCAGGGTCATCTTGTTCTTGGCTTTTTGCCGCTTTTCGATCTCTTTCAGGGTTTCCTGAACCTGCTTGCGGCGGCTGGCCATTTCTTCGCCACGGGTCATGCCAAGCTTGTTGGCCTTGCCCCGGGCAACGCCCTGGATGCGCTTTTCCGTACGCCGTTCGCCGTTGATGAACGGCATCACCGCAAGGTAAGCGAGGCAAGCGACCGCGATCGCCATCATGGCAAACACCAAGCCCAGTATCAGCGTGGTCGACATGATCATTTCTCTCCGAGCGGCGAGCCGTCGATGTCACGGACTTCAGCGGCGGCCAGGGCCGATGCCAGGCGGGACTCTTCGCCATAATATTGTGCGCGCTCCCAGAAGCGCGGGCGAGCGATGCCGGTTGACCGGTGGCGGCCAATCAGCTTGCCGTGCTGGTCTTCACCGGTGATGTCGTAGACCATGATGTTCTGCAGCGTGACGACATCGCCTTCCATGCCGAGCACTTCGGTGATGTGCGTGACCTTGCGCGAACCGTCACGCAGGCGCGACGCCTGGATGATGATGTCGATCGAGCCGGTGATCATTTCGCGGATCGTCTTGGAAGGCAGCGTGAAGCCACCCTGCATGATCATCGATTCCATACGGCTGATGGCTTCACGCGGGGAGTTGGCGTGGAGCGTGCCCATTGAGCCGTCGTGACCCGTATTCATGGCCTGCAGCAAGTCGAAGGCTTCAGGTCCGCGGACTTCGCCGACGATGATGCGTTCAGGGCGCATACGCAGGCAGTTCTTGACCAGGTCGCGCATCGTGATCTGGCCTTCGCCCTCAAGGTTGGGCGGGCGGGTTTCCAGACGCACCACATGCGGTTGCTGCAGCTGCAGCTCGGCCGAGTCCTCGCAGGTGATGATGCGTTCGTCCATATCGATGCAACCGGTCATGCAGTTGAGCAAGGTCGTCTTGCCCGAACCGGTGCCGCCGGAGATGACCACGTTGCAGCGTACCCTGCCGATGATCTCGAGGATGGTCTTCATCTCGGGACTGATGGAAGTGTACTTCATCAGCTGTTCGAGGGTCAGTTTGTCCTTCTTGAACTTACGAATGGTCAAGCACGGGCCGTCGATCGCCAGGGGCGGCGCGATGACGTTAACGCGCGAACCGTCCGGCAAGCGGGCGTCGCATATCGGCGAGCTTTCGTCGACGCGCCGGCCAACCTGGCTGACGATGCGCTGACAGATGTTCATCAGCTGGGCATTGTCGGCGAAGCGGATGCCCGTCTTCTCAACCTTGCCCTTGACTTCGATGAAGGTCACCTCGGCGCCGTTGACCATGATGTCGGCGATGTCATCGCGCGCCAGCAAGGGTTCCAAAGGACCATAACCGAGCACGTCGTTGCAGATGTCCTCGAGCAGTTCCTCCTGCTCGGCGATCGACATCACAACGTTCTTGACCTGGATGATCTCGGAAACGATGTCCCGGATCTCTTCCCGCGCCGCCTCGACATCGAGTTTCGCGAGTTGCGTCAAATCGATGGTATCGATCAGCGCATTGAAGACGGTGGTTTTGATGTCGTAATACTCCTCGGAGTGACGACGCTCGGAAGGTTTCGCTGGTTCGGGACCGCGCTGCGCCAGGTTCTGCGCGGCGGGGCCGCGGCCCATCGGCTCGACCACGGGCTGGCGCTGGCCGCCGGCATTGCCGCCGCCGCCCGCGCCGGCCCCTTGCGCCGGGCCGGTTTGTGGTCTGGCTGGCGCGGGAGC